>NZ_JBFTNE010000012.1:0-90748 GCF_056397325.1 Cupriavidus sp. 05N39 | reverse complement strand
CCGGAGCCGAGCCTGAAGCCGAAGCTCAGGCAGAACCTGCGGTCGAAGCCGAGCCGCAAGCCGATGCCACAGCCGTGGTCGCAGTCCAGCCTGTAGCCGAAGCCGAGCCTGTAGCCGAAGCCCAGGCAGAAGTTGCTGTCGAAGCCGAGCCGCAGGCCGATGCCGCAGCCATGGTCGCAATCCAGCCTGAAGCCGGAGCCGAGCCCGTAGCCGAAGCTCAGGCAGAGGTCGCGGTCGAAGCCGAGCCGCAAACCAGCGCCGCGGCCCAGCCCGAAGCCGATGCCCCACTGGAAGAGATCGCCGATAGCGTTCTCGACGCCAACCTGCTGATCGAGCCCCGCGGCGAGGACAACGTCCCCGCTCCGGTGGCGGACGGTGCCACCGCCTCGGAGCCACCGCTATTGCCGGAAGCGGCCCCCGCCGCGCCAGCGCCCAAGCCGCGCATCGTGCTGCAGGCCGTGGTCGGTAAAGTCGTGGCCCTTGACCCCGTGCCGGGCGCAGCGGCGGCGGCTCCCGTGGCAACGGCAATGCCGGCATCCCTGGCCATCGCCGTCACGCCGGCGCCCGCGCGCATCTCGGACTACCGCCTGCCGGACCTCGCCCTGCTGGAAGCCGCCACGGCCGATGTCGAGCAGGTTACCGAGGAACGCCTGCAGGAAACCGGCAACCTGATCGCGCAGCGTCTGGCGGAGTTCAAGGTGCCGGTCTCGGTGGTAGGCGCATCGGCCGGTCCGGTGATCACGCGCTTCGAGGTGGATCCCGCCATGGGCGTGCGCGGCGCGCAGGTGGTGGGGCTGATGAAGGACCTGGCGCGCGCGCTGGGCGTGACCTCGATCCGCGTGGTGGAAACCATCCCCGGCAAGACCTGCATGGGGCTGGAGCTGCCCAACGCGCGGCGGCAGATGATCCGCCTGTCGGAGATCGTGGCCGCGTCATCCTTCCTCGGACACAACTCGAACCTGGTGCTGGCTATGGGGAAGGACATCACCGGCAACCCGGTGGTGACCGATCTCGCGCGCGCGCCGCACTTGCTGGTGGCTGGCACCACCGGCTCGGGCAAGTCCGTGGCGGTCAACGCCATGATCCTGTCCCTGCTGTACAAGGCCACGCCGGACGATGTGCGGCTGATCATGATCGACCCCAAGATGCTGGAACTGTCGGTCTACGAGGGCATTCCCCACCTGCTCGCGCCGGTGGTGACCGATATGAAGCAGGCCGCGCACGCGCTCAACTGGTGCGTGGGCGAAATGGAGAAGCGCTATCGCCTGATGTYGGCGCTGGGCGTGCGCAACCTGGCCGGCTTCAACCAGAAGATCCGTGCCGCCGAGGCCGTGGGCGAGCACGTGTCCAATCCGTTCTCGCTGACGCCCGACGCGCCCGAGCCCCTGCGCACGCTGCCGCTGATCGTGGTGGTGATCGACGAACTGGCCGACCTGATGATGGTGGCCGGCAAGAAGATCGAAGAGCTGATCGCGCGGCTGGCGCAGAAAGCGCGCGCGGCCGGCATCCACCTGATCCTGGCCACGCAGCGGCCGTCGGTGGACGTGATCACCGGCCTGATCAAGGCCAATATCCCGACCCGGGTGGCCTTCCAGGTCTCGTCCAAGATCGACTCGCGCACCATTCTCGACCAGATGGGCGCGGAAAGCCTGCTGGGGCAGGGCGACATGCTGTTCCTGCCGCCGGGTACCGGCTATCCGCAGCGAGTGCACGGCGCCTTTGTGGCCGACGACGAAGTGCACCGCGTGGTCGAGCACTGGAAGCAGTTCGGCGAGCCCGACTACGATGAAGCCATCCTCGCGGGCGACCCAGGCGAGGCCGCCGCCGCGGATCTGTTCGGCGAAGGCGGCGGCGACGTGGAAGCGGACCCGTTGTACGACGAAGCCGCCTCCTTCGTGCTCACCAGCCGCCGGGCCTCGATTTCGGCCGTGCAGCGCCAGTTGCGCATCGGCTATAACCGCGCCGCCCGGCTGATCGAGCAGATGGAAGTAGCCGGGCTGGTTTCGCCGATGGGCCGCAACGGCGCGCGCGATGTGCTCGCGCCGGGCGCGGGCGATTGAAAGCACGCAACGCGCAACGTGCAAGGGGAGACAGCGATGGATTCCACGACCAGCCCGCCGCCTGTGCCGCAGGGCAACCTGCTGGCGCAGGTGCCGGTCGACCGCGCGGCCGAGCGCTTCGATGCCTTGCTGGAACGGCCCGGCCTCAAGATCGAACGGATCGTCTCGAACGGTCAGGCCAGCCCGCCGGATTTCTGGTACGACAGCGCGCAGGATGAATGGGTGTTGCTGCTGAGCGGCAGCGCGGGGCTGCATATCGACGGCGAAGCCGCGGCGCGCGCGCTTGCGCCCGGCGACTGGCTGCATCTGCCGGCGCATTGCCGGCATCGGGTGGCGTGGACCGACGCGGATCGGCCCACGGTCTGGCTCGCGGTGCATTGCGAGCCGGCCGGGCAAGGCTGAGACGCCGGGCGCTTCGTCAAATGGAGCGCTGGCCGAAGCCAGCTGGTCTCATCGCCGCCCAGCTTCCTGGCCCACTGCCGGCCTGAAACGCGGACTCAGCCGCCCTCAACCGGAAATACCGGTTCTCCCAGATTCAGCATCAACCGGTTCGCCCACGCAAAGATCGCAATCGAGTGAATCAGGTCGAGGATCTCCGCATCGCTCACCCCTACCTCGCGCAACGCGCGCAGGCTATCGGCACTGACCGCGTCAGGCCGCTCGGTCAGCTCGATGGAAAACTGCGAAATCGCCTGTTCGCGCGCGGTGGTGCCCGCCGTGTGCGGGTCTTCGAAGACCTGGGTGATGACGTCGTTACGCTTGGCCAGCTGCTCGAAACGCTGCGCGTGCACCGACGCGCAGTACACGCAGCCATTCACCCGCGAAACCACCGTGCTGGCCAGTTCCCGCTCGGCGCGCGCCATGCCGCCCGGCGCATACATGATGGCGTTGAAGGCGGTGGAGCGCTGGCGCAGGATCTCGGGCTGATGCACCAGGAACAGGTAGTAGTCCGAAACCTTGGCCTTGGGATGGCTTTCCTCCAGCACCGCGACCTGCCCGGGCGTGGCCTGGTCCACCTGGACCACATCCAGCCAGGCCTTCCAGTCGAGCACTTCGTTGGTGAAGCCCTGGATCTTGATCGGTGCGCTCATGCTGCGGCCTCCTCGGATTGCAGTGCCTTCAGAGCCTTCAGGCCGGCCACCAGGCGCACCTGGTAGGAGAGGAATGCGATCAGCTGCGCAAGGGTCACTACGTCGGGCGTGGCCAGGCCAGCGGCGGGCAGCGTCTTGAGGGCAGCTTCGTCGCCGGCCACGGGGTTTTCGATCAGCGTGCGGGTAAAGGCGAGCATGGCGCGCAGGCGCGGATCGGCCAGCGACGCGGGATCGCCTTGCCCGGCGATCGCGACCAGCGCGGCATCGGCGCCGGCCTCGCCGAGCCGTTCGCGATAGTGCGCGGCCAGCTCCGGCGCCGGCGTCAGGCGCGCGGCGTACAGCGCCACCAGCAGGCGCTCGGTGAGCACCAGGCCAGGCAGGGCGGGATCGAACAGGGCGTCGTAGCTGCCCTGCGTGGAGACGGCGACCTTGTCGCGCTGGTGGCGCAGCGCGTGGGTGGCGGAGCCGGYGGCAAGGCCGGCCACGCGGTCCACCAGGTCGGCGGTGGCTGTGTTGGTTTGGGTCATGATGGGCTCTCTGTCTTGACTCAGGGGTTTAGTCGTTCGGTGACGCTGGCACGGCCGGCGTGGCTGGCGACCGCGCGGGCCAGGAATTCGCGCACGCCGGTCCAGGACTCCTCATCCGCTATCGCGTTGGCCGCCGGCGTGCCGCCGGTGGTGCTGATCCGCCTGGAAACCGGATGGGCATAGACCATTTGCGTAGTCGGCACATAGGGGAACAGGATGGCATGGCCGGCTTCTTCGAAATCCAGATGCTCGACGTTATGCGGATGCCCGACCTCGGCCAGCTTGTCCGCCACCATGCGCGAATACAGGCTGGAGGGCCAGGAGCCATCGTCGGTGCCGGACAGCAGCATCACCGGTCCGCGGATGTCCTCCACGCGGATGCGGGCGCGCGCCACCGCGTCGGGATCCTGCAGCGCGGTCAGGATGGCGCGTTCGTGCCGGTGCGGCGCCGGGCCTTCGTCGAAGGGCGCCCAGCTCGCGGTACGGTTGTTCTCCCACACATGCGGCAGCGGCTTGCCGTGGTGCAGCCAGGCCGGGCCTTCGCGGCCGATGGCGGGGTCGGCGGCATTTTGCGCGCTGTGCACCACGGCGCCGGGCACATAGCCGATCACCGCGGAGACCAGCTCGGGGAACGTCGCGCCCAGCAGCAGCACCAGTTCGCCGCCGCGGGACTGGCCTGACAGCGCGATGAAATCGCGCGCCGGCCGGACCCGCGCGCGAATCCAGCGCAGGCCGCGCTCGAAATATTCCAGCGGCGTGCCGGAGATATAGTCGGACAGGCCGGGCGCCTTGAAGTACGCCAGTGCCAGCGCCGCGTAACCACGCGAGGCGTAGAGCGCGGCGCGCGGTTCGTTGATGCCGCCGCCCGACCCGTTGAGCACCATCACCGCCGGATGCGGGCCCGGACCGGGTGGCAGGTAGAGCGTGCCGACCAGGCCGTCCTCGCGCACATCCGTGCGGGTCACGCCCGCGGCCGCCAGGCGCTGCACCAGCTCGCCGCGCGTCTCGCACATCTCGCCGCCGCCGGTACGCACAGTGATCTCGGTGACGAGCGGGCGGGTGGCATCCGCATGGAATGACTCCCGGCTGTCGCTGTCGACCGGGCGCTGCGACCAAAGCAGGCCCATCGGGCTGACGCCCGCGTAGCTCCCGGACGATGGCGCGTCGCGTTCCAGGTCGACCGTGCCGGCGGCGTCCGCCACGAACAYCGCCTCGCTTGCCCAGGGAATCTCCCGGCCGCGCAGCGTGCGTGTGGAGATGGCGGCGATTTCGCCGGGGCACAGGCCCGACACGGCGATCCGGCGGGGAACGTCGATCAGGCCGTCGGCTGGCGTGATGGTAAGCAATGCCATATCCGCTCCGCCTTACTTGGCGTCGCGCGTGACCATCATCGCCGCGGTGCGGTCGCTGGTCATCGGCGCCACCTTCAGGCCCTTCCTGGCGGCCCAGATATTCTGGTAGTGGAACAGCGGCAGCACACCCACGTCGTCCGACACCAGCTTGACCGAGCGGCGCAGGATGGCCTCTCGCTTGGGCGCGTCGAACTCCGCGGTCGATTCGTCCAGCGCCTTGTCCACCGCCGGATTGCTGTAATGGCCCCAGTTGGAGGCGCCCAGGCCCTTCTTGGCGTCCACGGTGGCCAGGACGTTGACCAGCGCATAGCTGGCCTCGCCGGTGCCGTTGCCCCAGGCCAGCATGCTGACCGCGTACTCGTTCTTGTTGGCGCGGCCTGCATAGACGGACCAGGGCACGACTTCCACCTGGGTCTTGACGCCGATACGGGTCCAGAACTGCGCCACGGCCTGCGCGGTCTCGGGGCCTTGCGGATAGCGGTCGTTAGGCGCGTGGATGGTCAGCTTGAAGCCGTCCTTGAAGCTCGCCTCGGCCAGCAGCTTTTTGGCTTGCTCGGGATCGTAGGCAATCTCCTTGACTTCCGGGTTGTAGCCGAAGGTGTTCTTGGGCATCCACTGGCTGGCCACGCTGGCGGTGTTTTGCAGGATGCGGCCCACCACGGCCTGGCGGTTGATCGCCAGCGACAGCGCACGCCGCACGCGCACGTCCAGCAGCGGGTTCTTGTCCAGCGGCTTGCCTGCGTTGTCCGTGATGTACGGGTTGGGGCCGGGCTTGAAGCTCGGCTGCAGCAGCATGACACGCAGGCCGGCATAGGGAAAGACGCTGACGTTGGGCGACTGCTTGAGCTTGGCCAGGTCGGACACCGAGACCTTGTCGATGACATCGACGTCGCCGGACAGCAGCGCGGCGGTGCGGGCCGGGCCGTTGTTGATATAGCGGTAGTTGACCTGTTGCCAGCCAGGCTTGCCGCCCCAGTAGCCGTCATTGCGCGCCATCATCACGCGGTCGCCCGGCGTGTAGGAGATGAACTTGTACGGGCCGGTACCGACCACGGCGCGGCCGCTGTTGTAATCCTCGGTGCTGGCCTTTTCGCCCACATGCTTGCTGACGATATGGATCGAGGCCAGGTTCAGCGGCAGGTCCGGGTTCGGGATATTGGTCTTGATGACGAGCGTGTACGGGTCCTTGGCGGTCACCGATTCCACGGTGCGCAGATACCCCGAGAACGAAGCCACGCTGCCCGGCACGTTGCGCGCGCGCTGGTAGGAGAAGATCACGTCCTCCGCGCCGAAGGGCTTGCCGTCCTGCCACTTCACGTCGCGGCGCAGCCTGAACTCCCAAGTCTTGTCGTCCAGCGGCTTCCAGGATTGCGCCAGCCCCGGCTGCAGCTTGTTGTCCTTGTTCTCGATCAGCAGGTCCCAGAAGTGCAGGTCCACGGAGCGGTCGCCGGCGTGGTTGTTGAGCTGCGGGTCCAGCGAGGACAGCGGATCGGCGAAGCCGATCGACAGCGACTGGGCGGAGGCGGCACCGGCACACAGCATGGCCGCGATGGTGGTGCTGATCGAGAGGGACAGCAGGCGTTTCATAAGCGAATTTCCTCGGGGCGATGGGAACAATGGAAATGCGTTGGCAGCAAGGCTGGTGTCAGCCGCCGTCGTTCAGGTGGCAGGCGCTGAAGTGGTTCACTGCGATACCGCGCAGGCGTGGCACCTCGGTCCGGCAGCGCGCCATGGCATGCGGGCAGCGCGGATGGAAGTGGCAGCCCGGCGGCGGCGCCAGCGGGCTGGGAATCTCGCCCTTGATGGCGGTGAAGGTCTTGTGGCGCGAGTCCAGCCGGGGGATTTCGGCCAGCAGCGCCTGCGTGTACGGGTGACTGGCCTGGCGGAAGATCTCTTCCGTGGGTGCGCTCTCGACGACCCGGCCCAGGTACATGATGACCACGCGGTCCGACACATGCTCCACCACGCCAAGGTCGTGGCTGATAAACAGGTAGGTCAGGCCGAGTTGCTCGCGCAGGTCCATGAACAGGTTGAGCACCTGTGCCTGGATAGAAACGTCCAGCGCGGCCACGGCCTCGTCGCACACCAGCAGCTCCGGTTGCACGGCCAGCGCGCGGGCAATGCCGATGCGCTGGCGCTGGCCGCCGCTGAACTGGTGCGGGTAGCGCTGGCGCAGGGCCGGGTCCAGCCCGGCGCGTTCAAGCTGCGCGCTGACATAGTCGTCGAAGCCGGCCGCGTCCACCAGGCCGTGCAGGCGCGCGCCCTCGCCGACGATGCGGTCCACGCGCAAGCGCGGGTTCAGGCTGGCGTAGGGATCCTGGAACACCATCTGGATCTTGAGCCGCAATGCACGGTGGGCGCTGGCATCAAGGCCTTCGACCGCTTGTCCGTCCACGCGAATCTCGCCTGCCGATGGCTGCAGCAGGCCGGCCACCATGCGGCCGAGCGTGGACTTGCCGCAGCCGGATTCGCCGACCAGTCCCACCACCTCGCCGCGGCGGATCCGCAGGTCGACGCCATCCACGGCGTGCGTGACCGGTGCCGGTTCCGACCAGCCCAGCCGCCGCAGCGCGCGGCCGAGATAGTCGAAGCGGCCGGATGCCTGCTCGCCAAAGCGCTTGGCGAGATTGCTGGCCTCGACCAGGGCGGGCAATTGCGGCGGCTCGCCGGCAGCGTGTTCAGTCGGCTTCATGCGAACTCCGCGGTGACGGCCGGCTGGCCCGGGTGGAAGCAGCGCACCTGGCGCAATGCGTCCGGCGAAGTGATTGCCGGTGCCTGCCGGCAGGCCTCGGAGACACGCTGGCAGCGCGCCGCGAAGGCGCAGCCGGGCGGCATCGTCAGCAGGTTGGGCGTCATGCCGGGGATCTGGCGCAGCCGCTGGCCGCGCTTGTTCAAGCTCGGCAAGCTGCCGATCAGGCCGGCGGTGTAGGGGTGCAGCGGATGGTCCAGCACCGCATCGACCGGCCCTTGCTCGACGATGCGGCCGGCGTACATCACCGCCACCTCGTCGGCCAGGCCAGCCACGACGGACAGGTCGTGCGTGATCCAGATCAGCGCGGTACCGTGCTGGCGCGCCAGCTTCTGCACTTCGGACAGGATCTGCGCCTGGATGGTGACATCCAGCGCGGTGGTGGGCTCGTCGGCAATGATCAGGTCGGGCCGGTGGAGCATGGCGATGGCGATCGCCACACGCTGGCGCATGCCGCCGGAAAGCTGGTGCGGGTAGGCGCGCAGGCGTTCCTCCGGGCTGGGGATGCCCATCATCCCCAGCGTGTCGCGCGCCAGCTCGCGCGCCTGCTTGTGGCTCGCGGGGCTATGGGCACGTACCGCCTCGATCATCTGCGCGTCCACCCGCATCACCGGGTTGAGCGTCATCATCGGGTCCTGGAAGATCATGGCGATGCGGTTGCCCTGCAGCTGGCGCAGTTCGGCCGGCCGCATGCCGGTGAGCTCACGGCCCTGGAACAGGATCTCGCCGCCGACGATGCGCCCCGGCGCGTCCACCAGGCCCATGATGGAAAAGCCCGTCACGGACTTGCCGGAGCCGGATTCCCCCACCAGCCCGAGGATGCGGCCGCGCGGCACGGTGAAGGAGACGTCGTCCACCGCCGGCAGCACGCCGGCGCGGGTTTCGAAGTGCGTGCGCAGATGGCGGACTTCCAGCGTCGGCACGGTGTTGTCGCGGCTTGCCACCGTCATTTCTGCAATCTCGGGTTGAGCACGTCGCGCAGGCGGTCGCCCACCAGGTTGATGGCCACCACCGTGACCAGCAGCGCGATGCCGGGGAAAAAGCTGATCCAGTATTCGTCGGACAGCATGAACTGGTAGCCGTTGGCGATCAGCAGGCCAAGCGAGGGCTCCGTCACCGGCACGCCCAGGCCCAGGAAGGACAGCGTGGCCTCCAGCGTGATGGCGCGGGCCACCTGCAGCGAGCCGATCACGATCAGCGGCGGCAGGCAGTTCGGCAGGATATGGCCGACCACGATGCGCCAGTTGGAGATGCCCTGGCCGCGCGCCGCTTCCACGTATTCGCGCCGGCTCTCCACCAGCGCCTGGCCGCGCGCGGCGCGCGCATAGTAGGCCCACTCCAGGATCACCAGGGTCAGCACCACATTGAGCACGCCCTTGCCCAGGAAGGCCAGGATCATCATCGCCACCAGGATCGACGGGAAGGACAGCAGCAGGTCCACCGTGCGCATGATCACGCTGTCGACGCGGCCGCCGGCATAGGCGGCCAGCAAGCCGAGCAGGGTGCCGGCGATCCCGGCGATCAGCGCCGAACCCACGCCCACTGTCAGGCTGATGCGCAGGCCGTAGAGGATGCCGGAGAAGATATCGCGCCCCTGGCCGTCGGTGCCGAGCCAGTAGCTATAGGTGCCGGTGCCGCTCGCGGCGCCGGGCGCGAGGCGTGCGTCCATGACGTCGAGCTGCATCAGGTCGTAGGGATTCTGCGGCGTCACCAGCGGCGCGAAGACCGCCGCCAGCACCAGGATCGCCAGCAGCACCAGGCCGAATACGGCGGTACGCGAGGAAAAGAAGTCCGCCGCCACCCGGCGCCAGGGCGATTCCCGGCGCAGCGCCCGCGGATCGGCTTGCGCCGTGGAGGCGGCGTTGTCGATGGCGCTCATGCGGCAGCCTCCAGCCGCACGCGCGGGTCGAGCAGCTTGTACAGAACATCCACGATCAGGTTCAGCGTGACGAACAGGCACACCACCACGATCAGGTAGGAAACGATCACCGGCCGGTCCAGCGCGTTGATGCTGTCCAGGATCAGCTTGCCGGCGCCGGGCCAGGCGAAGATGTTCTCGGTCACCACCGCGAAGGCGATGGTCGAGCCGAACTCCAGTCCCAGCACCGTCACCAGCGGAATCATCGTATTGCGCAGCACATGGCCGAGGACCACGCGCCGCGGCGACAGGCCCTTGGCGCGGGCGAACTTGACCCAGTCCTGCGGCAGCACCTCGCGCACGCCGGCGCGCGTGAGCCGCAGCACCAGCGAGACCTTGAACAGCGACAGGTTGATGGCCGGCAGGATCAGGTGGCGCAGGCCGTCGGCGGTGAGCCACGACCACGGCACGCCCAGCCATTCGGCCGTGGCGCCGCGTCCGCCCGAAGGCAGCCAGCCAAGCCGCACGCTGAAGGCCATGATCAGCATCAGTCCCACCCAGAACGTAGGTAGCGAAAAGCCGACGATGCTGCCGGTCATCAGCACGCGCGACAGTGGATGCTCCGGGTACAGGCCGGCGAACAGCCCGAGCGGCACGCCCACCAGCACGGCCAGCAACAGCGCCGCCACCGCCAGCTCCAGCGTGGCCGGCAGCCGCTGCAGGATGAGCTGGATGGCCGGTACGTTATAGACCAGGCTGTTGCCCAGGTCGCCGCGCAGGGCGCCGTGCAGGAAGGCCAGGTACTGGCGCCAGAGCGGCTGGTCCAGCCCCAGCCGCGCAATGATGCGCGCGCGCTCGACCTGGTCCACGTCCTGTCCGATCAGGATGTCGACGGGGTTGCCGATCGCGTGCAGCCCGGCGAACACGATCACCGTCATCGCCAGCACGACCAGCAGCGACTGCGCCAGCCGGCGCGCCAGCCATCGGAGCGGCCAGCGGCTCATGATGCGTTCGCCGCGTCGGAAGGAATCGCCGGCGGCGGGCCGGCCGGCACCCACTCGTCCCCGAAGACCTCAGGTTCGGCGAAGGCTTCCATATTGGCGTAGTGCAGCGCCACGTCCTCCTGGTAGAGCAGGGCTGCGATGCCCTGGCCCAGGCGCCTGGCGCCGTCGCTGATGGCGGGAATGTCGCCCGAGACCGTGCCGTGCGACAACGCTGCCGGATAGCAGAAGCAGTGGATGCGCGACAGGCCCGGGCACGCGCCCGGCACTTTCTCGAGGAATTCGAAGGCCGGGCCAAGGTCCGGAGAGTCCGACAGCTCCTGGTCTTCCTGCCCCTCCCGCGGTGCGTAGCGGTCGCGCCAGTAGCGGATCTGGCCGGCAAACGCGGCGAATTCCTCGCGCGTTTCCAGCGCGATGCGGAAACCGGTCGAGACAATCAGGAAATCCAGCTCGAAGGCGCCCTTTGGCGTATGCGCCAGCAGCGCGTCGCCGGACTGCTCGATGCGCTCGATCGGGCAGCCCAGGTTGAAGCGCGCGTTCTCATGCCGCGACACCCGCAGCGTGCTGCCGCGCGGCGGCGGCACCTGCTGCTCGTTGATGTAATGGCGGATGCGCCATTTCCAGTCGTCCGGCAGGCCGGGGTGGCCGTGGGTGAGGCCGGGGTTGCCCGCGCCCTTGCCCTTGTTGATGCGCGGGATATCGGCGCGGCGGATCAGCAGGTCGACGCTGGCGGCGCCCGCTTCCAGCGCGGTAGCGGCGCTGTCCATGGCGGAGGCGCCGGCGCCGACCACGCCCACGCGCTTGCCGCGCAGGGTGCCGTAGTCGAACACATCGCTCGAATGCACCCAGCGCTCGCGCGGCAAGGTCTGGACAAAGGGCGGCACATGCGCGCCGCCCAGGCCGTCGCGGCCGGTGGCCAGCACCACGCGGCGCGCCAGCACGGTCTGCGCGCCGGCGGGCGAGCGGATTTCCAGCGCCACCAGGCCATCGGGGCGCGGCAGCACCCGCTCGACCACGTGGTCGTTGCGCACGTCCAGTTCCAGCACCTGGCGATACCAGCGCAGGTAATCCATCCACTGCAGGCGCGGGATCTTGTCCAGCGCGTCCCAGGCGGCGGTACCGAACTGGGCCTCGAACCAGGCGCGGAAAGTCAGGGCGGGCAGGCCCAGCGCCGGGCCGGTCAGTTGCTTCGGCGAGCGCAGCGTCTCCATGCGCGCCGTGGTGGCCCAGGGACCCTCGAAGCCGGCCGGGGAGCGGTCGAATATCCGTGCGTTGATGCCCAGGTGCTTGAGCGTAGCCGCTGCCGCCATGCCGGCCATGCCGCCGCCGATCACCGCAACATCCAGCACCGGCTCGCCATCGTGCGCGCGCGCAACGGTCCAGTTCCTGGCGGGCAGTTCCAGCCAGGACAGGTCCTGACGCAAGCGCGCTTCCAGCGCGGCGAGGCCTTCTGCGGCGGTGGCGGCGGTGGCAGCGGATATGGCCGGGATGGCTTCGGCAGGCAAGTTCATAGGTCGATGTGTTCGGTGTCGTGGGAGGCGCCGTTGGCGGCCTCGGTGGCCGCGGCGTCGCCATAAAGCGCTTGCAGCAGCGCGCCGTGCTGTTCCGGGCCGCGCTGGGTGAAATCGGGCAGCAAGTGGCGTGCCGCGGTGGCCAGCGTGTTGATCAGCGCCAGCACGGCGGCGCTGGCGGGCCTGGTCTGGGGGGTGATCACGCCAAAGTAGAAAGGAATATCGGCATCAATCGGGCGTACCACGATATCCGCCAGCGGCACGCCGCGCGCTGTCACCGGCTCCAGCACGGCGATCCCCAGTCCGGCACGTACGGCGGTGAGCGCATTGAGCGAGGAATTGGTGTCGATCAGCGCGGCCGGCTCCACCCCGGCACGGGCAAACGCCTCGTCCAGGCGGCGGCGTAGCCGGTAGGGGTTCTGCATGGTGACGATGCGCCGCCCGCTGCAGGCCGAGAGCGGGATGGTGGCGAGCGCCGCCAGCGGATCGTCGGCGCGTACCGCAGCCACGCAGGCAGCCTGCCCGATCCAGTGCACGGTGACGCCGCGATGCTCCAGGGGCAGGCTGGTCAGGCCGATCTCGGCCGCGCCGGTCAGCACCGAGTGCACGACTTTTTCCGGGGAGGCGCTGTTGATATGGATGTGGCTGACGGTGCCGGTGCCCGCGGTGGCATGGTCCGGCCGGTTGCCGGCCAGCGCCAGGGGCAACAGGCCCGCCGCCAGGGCCGGCGTGGCGGCGATCTGCAGCGAGCGGTTTTCCTCGCGGGCGATTTCAGCGGCACGGGCCCGGATCTGCTGCAAGCCGACCAGCGCGTGCTCCACCTCCTCGTACAGCAGGAAGCCCCGCTCGGTGGGGCTGACGCGCGGCCCGCTGCGGGCGAACAGCGCAAAGCCGATCTCGCTCTCCAGTTCCTGGATCAGGCGTGTGATCGCCGGCTGGGAACGGCCCAGCAAGCGCCCCGCGGCGGTGACGCTGCCGCTGGTCATGACTGCCGCGAAGGCTTCCAGTTGCCGGATTTCCATGGGGGCGAGATGTCGTTGATGCTATGTATGTGTTTTCTGGATTCTCGCCCCGCCAGCATTCGGATTGCAAATACTATTTTCATATGTGCTCATGCGGTTGCATGGGGGAAGAGGAGCGGCTGGCGCGCCGTCGCCCCGGCACGGCGGGACGGGTGTCGATGCCGGCAATCGGTGCGGAACCGGGGAGTGTGCCCTGCGCCGCGCCAGGCACGTATGATGGGAACCATGTCGGCACGGGAGGCCACGGGGCCTGCCTGGCGATGCAACAGGAGAGCGCATCATTTGAATCCCCTTCAAAGCTGCACGCGGGGCGCCACGCATGGCGATCGGTTCGGGCTTCCGGGAACCATGGCGGTGCTCGGCCATGTGCTGGTCGGGCTAGCGCTGCTCGCCGCGGCTGCCACGGTGTACGCCGACACGCTCCGGGTTGGCTCAAAGCGCTTTACCGAGTCCTATATCCTCGGGGAAATCCTTACCCAGACGGCTGCGGTCCAGGTCAGTGCCCAACACACGCCCGGCCTTGGCAACACGGCCATCGTGTTCGAAGCCCTCAAGGCCGGTAGCATCGACCTGTATCCGGATTACACCGGCACCGTTTCCAGCGAAATCCTCAAGCTGCCCCCAGGCGCGAGCCTGGAACAGATCAACCGGGCGCTGGCGCCGTTTGACCTGGCGGCTGGCATTCCACTCGGGTTCGAGAACACTTACGCACTGGCGGTGAGCGAGGCCAAGGCGAGCCAGCTTGGCCTGGCGGCGCTGGAAGACCTGGCCGCGCAGCCGCAACTGCGCCTGGGGTTGTCGCATGAATTTCTCGGCCGGGCGGATGGCTGGCCCGGGCTGGCGCAACGCTATGGCCTGCGCCAGCGCCCCATGGGGCTGGATCACGGCATTGCCTACGAAGCCCTGGCCAACGGGCAGGTCGATGCCATCGACATCTACTCGACCGACGCCAAGATTCGCAAGTACGGGCTGCGCGTGCTGACCGACGACCGGCACTACTTCCCGCGCTACGACGCCGTGGTGCTGTACCGGCGCGACCTGCCACAGCGCTTTCCGGCGGCCTGGCAGGCCTTGAATCGCCTGGAGGGAAAGATACACGCGCAAGACATGATCGCGATGAACGCGGCGGCTGAACTGGACGGGCAATCCTTCGCCACGGTAGCGCACGCCTTCCTGGCGAATGGCGGCGCCGCGGCGACTTCCGCCGAAGCGGGAGCCCGGCCAGACGCCCGCGCCGGACTCGCAGCCACCTTGTTCGGCCGCGATACCTTGCGCCTGACCAGGCGGCACCTGGCCCTGGTGCTTGGCGCCGTGGGCGCCGCCACCGTGCTGGGTGTGCCGCTGGCCATCGTGGCCGCACGCCGTCCCCGGCTGGGCCAGGCCTTGATGGCGGCGGTGAGCGTGCTGCAGACGGTGCCCTCGCTGGCCTTGCTGGCCCTGCTGATTCCGCTGCTGGGGCGCATTGGGGTATGGCCCGCCATGGTGGCGCTGTTCCTCTATGCGCTGCTGCCGATCGTGCGCAATACGCTGACGGGGCTGCAGCAAGTGCCCAGGGGGATGTGCGAGGCCGCGCGCGCCCTGGGTTTCAGGCCTGGCCAGGTGCTGCGCTACGTAGAGCTCCCGCTATCGATGCCGGTGCTGCTGGCCGGTATCAAGACAGCAGCCATCATCAGCGTGGGCACGGCCACCATAGCCGCCTTCGTCGGCGCCGGCGGCTACGGGGAACGCATCGCGACCGGGCTCGCGCTGAATGATCACGTCCTGCTGATGGCGGGCGCCATCCCGTCCGCGGTGCTTGCGCTCCTTGTGCAGGCGGGATTCGAACTTGGGGAATGGTACCTGGGCAGGCATGGCCGGGGCGGGACAGCCGCTTGAGCGGGTGGGCCCCTGCCTGCTCATGATTGCGCCTTCGCCAGCTCGCCCAGTCTGGCCACGGCCGCTTCCACGGCGTCGCTCCAAAGGTGGCCGTAGTTCAGGCGGATGCAATTGCGATAGCCTTGCCGTGCCGAGAAGATCGGGCCCGGCGCAATGCCAATGCCATGCTCGAGCGCGGCGCGGTGCAGGGCCAGCGCATCGAAGCCTTCGGCAAACTCCACCCACAGGAAATACCCGCCCGCGGGCTGGGAGACGCGTACCGATTCGGGGAAATGCCGGCCAATGGCGGCGATCAGTTGGCCCTGCTGCATCTCCAGCAGATGGCGCAGGCGCCTCAGGTGCTTGTCGTAGCCGCCGTTCTGCAGGTATTCCGCCAGAGCCACCTGCGTCGGCACGCCTGCCGACAGCGTGGTCATCAGCCGCAGCCGCTGGATCGCTTCGCCGAACCGCCCGGGCGCCACCCAGCCCACCCGGAAGCCCGGCGCCAGTGTCTTGGAAAACGAACTGCAATGCATGACCAGGCCCTCCTGGTCGAAGGCCTTGGCGGGCAGCGGGCAGCGGTTGCCGAAGTACAGCTCGCCGTACACATCGTCCTCGATCAGCGGTACGCGGTGGCGAGCCAGCAAAGCCACCAGCCGCTGCTTCCTGCCCTCGGACATGCTGGCGCCGAGCGGGTTCTGGAACTGCGTCATGAACCAGCAAGCCTTGATCGGGTGGCGCTTCAGGGCGGCATCCAGCGCGTCCAGGTCGATGCCTTCGCGCGGATCCACCGGGATCTCCACGGCCCGCAAACGTAGCCGCTCCAGCGCCTGCAGGGCAGCATAGAAACCGGGCGACTCGATGGCCACCACGTCGCCAGGCTGGGTCACGGCCATCAGGCACAGGTTGAGCGCTTCGAGCGCACCGTTGGTGACGACGATTTCCTCGGTGGGTTGCGGGGCTCCCGCGCCAAGGTAGCGCAAGCCGATCTGCTGGCGCAGGGCCAGATGCCCGGCCGGCATGTCGTTCACGGAATACCAGGGATCGAGTTCGCGCCCGGCGCGGGCCAGCGACTTGCCCAGACGCTCCCAGGGAAACAGCTCGGGCGAAGGGAAGGCCGAGCCGAGCTGGACAAGCTGAGGATCGCGCGCGGCATCGAGCACGGAGAACACCAGCTTGGAGATATCGACGTCGGTCGAGACCTGGTGCGAGCGGCGCACCGCCGGCTGCGGCAGCGGCCGCCCCACCGGTCCCGTCACGTAGTAGCCGGAGCGCTCGCGCGCCCGTACCAGCCCGCGTTCCTCCAGCCGGTAGTACGCCTGGAACGCGGTGGAAGGGCTCACGCCATACTGCGCCACCGTCTTGCGGATCGACGGCATCTTGGTGCCGGGCGGCAGGTTGCCGCTGCGGATGTCCTTGGCCAGCGTTTCCGCCAGCTCTTCGTAGCGCTTCATGGGGCAGGGGGGCAGGGGTCTACAAATGCCTGATCGTCAAACTGATACGCAAAATTATCGCAGATCTGATTCTGTTATTACTTGCCAGCCACGGCCATAATGCGCCGTAACTAGTAAAAGCCATGCCGTTGCACGGTCGGCCGCCCCCCGGACGTACGGTCATGCGATGTGTGGCAAGCATGCAAGGAAGACGGAAATGAACCCCTTGAGATTGGTGATTACGGTGTTGTGGGGATTTTTTGGCCTGCGCAAGGGCCAGGAACATATGCGCGACCTGCAGGCGGTGCGGCCGGTGCCGCTGATCCTGACCGGCGTGGCGCTGGCGGCGGGCCTCGTGCTGCTGCTTGTGTCGCTGGCGCACTGGGCGGTGTCCCACGCCTGAAGCGCGGGCGCGCCAGTTCATCCCGCATCCGCAGGGCCGCCCAGGTCTGCAACCATGATGCTCTGCCCGCCGCGCGCGGGCTGCGCACGCTTGCCGCACGGAACGCCATCGCGGCGCTTAAAACGACAATCAGCCCCATGAGCCTTGCCACAAGGCGGTTCTCCGCTACCGCCGCCGTCGCCGGCACCATTTCCGCCCTTGCGCGCAGGCACTTGCGCAGCGCTGCCGCCGCCTTCGCCGCCTTGCTGCTGGCGCCATGCCTCGCGGCTGCGGCGGACGCCCCCGGCGCGGCGCAGATCGAGCGTGGCCGCTACCTGGCCAAGGTGGCCAACTGCGCCGCCTGCCACACCAGCCCCGGTGGCGCGCCCTTTGCCGGCGGATTGCCGTTGAAGACCGGCGTGGGCACCGTCTATTCCACCAACATTACGCCGGATGCCGAGAGCGGCATCGGCGCCTACACGTTCGAGGAGTTCGACCGCGCGCTGCGTGAGGGCGTGGCGAAACACGGCAAGCGGCTTTATCCCGCCATGCCTTACCCGTCGTATGCCCGCCTCGCCGAACCGGACGTGCAGGCGCTCTATGCCTACTTGCGCACCGAAGTAAAAGCCGTGCGGCAGGAAACCGCCGAACCCGAGATGCGCTGGCCGTTCGGCATGCGCTGGCTGCTGCGCGTCTGGAACTGGCTGTTCCTCGAAACCGGGCCGGTGCGCAACGATGCCAGCCAGAGTGCAGCGTGGAATCGCGGCGCCTACCTGGTACAAGCGGTGGCCCACTGCGGCGCCTGCCATACGCCGCGCGGCGCGCTGATGGCCGAGAAGGGGCTGGATGAACGCAGCCGGCATTTCCTGGCCGGCGCCAGCGTGGAAGGCTGGGCTTCCACCAACCTGCGGGGCGACCCGCGTACGGGGCTGGGCAGCTGGTCGCGCGAAGACATTGCCGAATATCTGCACACCGGGCGCAATGCGCATGCGACTTCGTTCGGGCCGATGTCCGAGGTGATCGCATCGTCCACGCAGTTCATGAGCCGCCCGGATCTGGATGCCGTTGCCGTGTATCTCAAGTCGGTGCCCGGCACGCGCAGCGACGAGACACCCTACGTCTATGATGCCGGCACCGCCGACATGCTCGCGCAGGGCCGCTTCGACGCCACCGGCGCGCGCCAGTACGCCGAATTCTGCATGCCTTGCCATGGCGCCAACGGCAAGGGCTTTGCCCGCGTCTTCCCGCCATTGGCGGGCAATCCGACCGTGGTGGATCCTGATCCGTCCTCGCTGGCCAACCTGCTGCTCGACGGCGCCGTGACCGCGCACGTGGGCACGGCGGCCACCGATTACCACATGCCCGGCTATGGCTGGACGCTGGACAACCAGGAGCTGGCGAACGTGCTGACCTTTATCCGCACCGGCTGGGGCAATCGCGCCAGCCCTGTAGCGGAAGGGGCGGTAGCCGCGCGCCGCGCCGAACTGGGCCGTCAGCGCGACACCGCTGAGCGCCGTTGAGCCCGCGCCACCCAAACCAAGCGAACGATATTGCCATGACCATCACGCGCAGAGACTTTCTCAACGGCGCCGCACTCACCATCGCCGCGGGGCTGGCGCCGTCCCAGCTCTTGCAGGCCGCTGAACGCAGCGCCGGCTATCCCCCGGCGCTGACCGGGCTGCGCGGCAACCATGCGGGCACCTACACGCTTGCGCACAGCCTGGCCCGCGAAGGCGCCAAATACCCTGCCGTGATGGCGCGCGAAGTCTTCGACCTGGTGGTGGTGGGCGGTGGCCTCAGCGGGCTGGCGGCGGCGTGGTTCTACCAGCGCCGCTTCGGCGCCGGCAAACGCATCCTGATCCTCGACAACCACGACGATTTCGGTGGCCATGCCAAGCGCAACGAGTTCACGGTACGCGGACAGAAACTGGTGACGTACGGCGGCAGCGCCGAGATGCCGCCGACCGCGCTCGACAGCCGCGCGGTAGCCACGCTGCTGGCCGGGCTCGGCGTGGATCCCAAGCGCCATCAGGCCGCCGAACGCGACCTGTATCGCGAGCTGGGCATGGGCCGCTCGGTCTTCTTCGACGCGGAACACTTTGGCCGTGACCAGTTGCTTGCCGGCGATCCGTTTGCCAGCCAGATCGATGCCCGCAATACCGGGGCGCAGCCGGCCAGTGCCGCGGCGTTCAAAGCCTTCCTGGACAAGACGCCGCTGCCGCAGCAGGACCGCGACGCGTTGGCGCGCCTGGCCGATGGCGGCACGGATTACCTGGCGGGCATGGGCGAGGGCGAGCGGCTGGCTTACCTGAAGCGCACCAGTTACGCGGCCTTCCTGCGCGAGAAGGCCGGCGTGGGTCTCGACGGCCAGCGCTTTTTCCGCAGCCGCAGCAACGATGCCTATGCCCTGGACGCCGACGGCGTATCGCTGTTCGACGCGCTGGCCATCGGCTTGCCGGGCGGCAAGAACATGCCGCCGCCCAGCCTCAATCCACGCCTTGGCAAGTCGCCCGCATCGAAGCTCTGGTTTGCCGATGGCAATGCCACGCTGGCGCGGCTGCTGGTGCGGAACATGATCCCGGGCGTGACGAAGTCCGGCAGCCCCGATGACATCGGCGCGGCCGGTTTCGACTACAGCCGGCTCGATACCGACGATTCCAAGGTACGGGTACGCCTGAACAGCACGGCCATCGCCATCGAGCCGGACCAGCGCATCACGCGCGTGACCTATGGCTGGAGCGGCAACCTGCACCGGGTCGAAGCCGCGCACGTGGTGCTGGCCGGCTACAACATGATGATCCCGTTCATCATGCCCGGCCTGCCGGCGCCCCAAAAGCAGGCCCTGCGCTCCGACGTGAAGGCCCCGGTGGTCTACACCAAGGTGGCGCTGGACAACTGGCGCGCCTTCGAGGCGCTCAAGACCAGCCGCATCCATGCGCCGGCCATGGCCTACACCGACCTGTGGCTGGAGAAGCCGGCCGGCGCGCGCCCGGCGGACCCGGTGGTGCTGCACATGCTCTATGTGCCCACCGTGCCGGACAGCGGGATGCAGGCGCGCGAACGCTTCCGCGCCGGGCGGGCTTTCCTGCTTGGTACGCCGTTCGGCGAACTGGAGAAGGGTATCCGCAGCCAGCTAGACCGCATGCTGGCGCCCGGCGGCTTCGCCGGCAAGGATGTGATTCGCGGCATCACCGTCAACCGCTGGGCGCACGGCTACAGCTATATGCCCAACAGCCTGTTCGAGGAGGAGGCGGCAGCGCAGGCCGTGCTGGATCACTCGCGCGCCAGCGCGGGCAATGTGGTGATCGCTAACAGCGATAGCGCGGGCAGCCCTTCGCTGACAGCCGCCATCGACCAGGCGTGGAAGGCGGTCGGGGAGCTGGCGGGCTGATTTCGGGCCTGGGCGGGGCGCTCAGAGCCGGGCGTTGCGCGCGGCGAGGTAGTCGCGCTGGAAGGCGCACATGCGCAATGCATTGTGATAGGCGCCATAGCTGAAGAACTCTTCCAGCAGTTCGCCCTCGCGCTGGAAGCCGCATTTCTCGTAGATATGGATCGCCTTGGCGTTCTGCACGTCCACGATCAGGAAAAGCTTGTGCAGGTTCAGCACCATGAAGGCGTAGTCCATGGCGAGCCGGGTGGCCGTGCCGGCGTAGCCGCGGCCCTGGCTGGCTGGCGCCACGATGATCTGGAACTCGCCGCGCCGGTGGATATGGTTCAACTCCATCAACTCGACCAGGCCAACGGCTTCGCCATCCAGGTTCTCGCAGACGAAGCGGCGCTCGCGCTGGTCGTGCACATGGCGGTCATAGAGCTGAGTCAGCTCGGCGAAGGTTTCGTAGGGTTCCTCGAACCAGTAACGCATGATCTTCGCGTCGTTGTTCAGGCTGTGTACGAAATGCAGGTGGCTGCGCTCCAGCGGGCGCAGGATCAGGTTTGGGCCGGTTTCGGTCACCATGGGCGGGCCTTTCTTGATTGTTATTTACGGGTCTGTCCGGAGCCGGCGGGCAACACAAGCAAATGAGGTCCAGCGGCTCCGGGCGAAGCCTGGTTCGACCCCCGGCGGCTTAGTCGGGTTCCGATTGTAGGCACATTTGTTCACAATCACCGCTTGTCACGAGCGGGCAGGGCGCACCTCAGGCCGGGATGCCGAACAGGCGGCGGCTATTGCGGGTGCACTGGCTGGCAACCTCGGCCACCGTCAACGCTTTCAGTTCGGCGACTGCCTGCGCAATCCAGGGCAGGTTGGCGGGCTCGTTGTAAGGCCGCCGGTTCTTGTGGTTCTTCGGGCCGAGGTAGGGCGCATCGGTCTCCAGGTGCAGGCGGTCGAGCGGTATGGCTTGCACGGCCTCGCGCAGCGCCTGGCCTCGCTTGAGATCCGTTACCCAGCCCGTGATACCGATGTCCAGGCCCAGTTCGACGAAAGCGGCCGCCTCGTCGGCAGCGCCGGTAAAGCAGTGCACCACACCGTGGGCGCCGGCACGGACCGCGGGTTCCACCATCGCGTAGAAGTCCTCGAAGGCGTCGCGGCAATGGAGAAACAGGGGCTTCTTCCAGAGGACAGCCGCTTCGAGCTGGTCCGCGAAGGCCCTGCGCTGGTCGGCAGGCGTCGAGAAATTTCGGTTGTAGTCCAGCCCGCACTCCCCGATCGCCACCACCTCGGGGCGTTCCCAGAGGGACTCAAGCGATTGCCGGACCGATGGCGACCAATCCCTGGCCGTGTGAGGGTGCGTGCCCGCCGTTGCGAATAGGAGGCGGGGATGCAGCCTGGCCAGGTCACTAGCCTTCCTGCTCGCGTCCAGCGATGTGCCCGTCGCGAGTATGGCCACCACCCCGGCCGCCACGGCGCGCGCAAGGATGGCGTCTGTGTGCGGGGCAATCTGGGAGGAATGAAAGTTTACGCCAATGTCGATTAGGTGCATGTCTGGCTGGGATGAGAGGCGGATCGTTCGCAGCATGCAGTCTAACCTCGGGCTAATCGGCTTGCTGCGCTCATAATGTTCTCTATATCAAACACTACGAAGAATTAACCGCTTAGTGTTTCGTTTATGGCACGTTATCTTGACTGGTGCTGTTGTTTCGTATACAGTACGTTAGACGTTTATTTGAGCATAATGTTATACAGGTAGCACATGAATCTTGCTGAGCTGGGAGAGGCCTTTAAGCGTGCCAGGATCCTTGCGAACAAGACCCAACAGGAAGTCGCCGAGTACAGCGGGGTGCCGCGGGCCCGGATCAGCCGGTTTGAGACGGGCGGATTGCCGGAGATGGGCGCGGTGAAGTTGTTGAGTTTGTTCGAGGCCGTCGGGCTTGAGCTGCTCGCAAGGCCTGCCGGCCACCGAAGGACGCTGGACGACGTGCTGGCAGAGACGGAGGAAGTCGATGCCACCTCCGAGGAAGCGCGCCGGCGTGTCCGGCACTTTCACCGCCGGCCGCAGCCAGCCGCGGACCTTGACGCGTCCCAGTCCGGCGACAAGGCACCGGAAAAGGCCCACGACGAGGGTTCGAAGTGAACGGCGCACAGATGCTGGACGTCTATGTGAATGCAACGCCCGTCGGCACGCTGGCCGAAGAAGCGCGCGCGAGCGTATTCACCTACCTGCCAGATGTGCCGGCGCACGACTTCGTGTCGCTTCTGCTGCCAGTTCGGGCAGAGTCGTATAAATGGGCAGCCGGGCTGCTGCCGTTTTTTCAGATGAACTTGCCCGAGGGGTACAAGAAGGACCTGATCCGGCGCAAGCTTGGGGCCCATGCCGACGTGAGCGACCTGGGCCTGCTGGCGCTGACCGGCGCGAACGGGATCGGCAGGGTCCGGGTGGTGCCTCACGGGGCGCCGCCGACGTTGGCTGCCTCGAACCTGGACATGGCGAGCCTGCTCGCATCGACTGGATCGCGGGACAACCTGCTGCGCCATCTGGAAGCGGGCATTGCCGAAGGTGTATCGGGCGTCATGCCCAAGGTGCTTGCCAGGCCCGAGGACAAAGCCACGGTCTGGACCGACGAGTTCATCCTGAAGACGGGTCCGGTGGATTTGCCCGGCCTGTCCGTGAACGAGTTCCTGTGCCTCGAAGTGGCGCGGCTGGCGGGCCTGGAAGTGCCGGAAACAGAACTTTCTGACGACGGGCAGGTGCTGGCAATCCGCCGTTTCGATCGCCTGGCGGACGGCAGCCGGCTTGCAGTTGAGGATTTTTGTGCGCTGAGAGGACTGGACCCTGTCAATAAATACAAGGGCAGTCTTGAGGATCTGGCAAAGCTGTTGGCGATTTACGTCAGCGCCCCGCATCGGAAGGAAAGTGCGCGGCGCCTGTTTACGTTGTTGCTTTTGAACTACGCATTGCGCAATGCCGATGCACACCTGAAGAACTTCGCTGTGGTGTACACCAGCATCGATGACGTCAGGCTGGCGCCGGTGTATGACATTGTCACGGTGACCGCCTACCCGGAGTATCGGGCGGATATTCCAGGTTTGCCGCTGGCTGGCAAGCGGACCTGGGCATCCGGGAAGTTGCTGGCGCAGTACGGCGGCGCAAGACTGAACTTGTCTAGCGCCGATATGGCCGCATGTATGGGCCAGGTGACGCAGGCGATCCGGAAGGTAGTGCCGCTGGTAAGCGAGTACGCCGACCGCTACCCGGAGTTCAGGGAAATCGCCAAGCGCATGCTGGACGCGTGGGCGCAAGGCGCCGAGGACATCAAGCCGGATGCCAGGTTGGGCAAGCCGGAGCCTGCGCCGCTACGGGAACAGGCCGGCCTGTCCGGGCAGAACGATTTGGTGAGCAGGAAAAAAACAAATGTGTACGTCGATCCGGATGGTGCTTTCGGTCACAAAGCCCGCTAGACCAGAAGGTTCGGCGCATTGGAAGACGCCTCGATGGGTCTGATACCTAACTCCGGTGCTTCCCTGCATAGGGGGAACCACACGGAAGCGGGGCATTGGCAACATGGCAGTCGGTTTTTTCGCGTGATGCGTTGCAACAACGAATGTAGAATATCGCCCTTTGGCTTGAACGGACACGCAATGCCGGACTGGGAGTCCCAGCGGATTGCGGCAGATGTCCGTCTCTCGGCAGCTAGCAATGCTGCGAGGGCTTTGACAGCCGCAGGTGCGATGGGTGTACCCTCGTATGGGCAACAGTCAAGAAGTAATCAAGTAGTAATTCAGCAAGGGAGCAGCAGTTAATGGCGAGTGGCGCACAACGGACGTTGGCAGAATCGAAAACAGCATTGGCCGGCAAGAAGCCGGCCGGTAGGGGTGCGGCGTCCACGGCTCAAGCTGATCCCGCAACCGAAGCTACGGAGCGCAGCCAGCAGCTGCGCGCACTGATCCAGCTGGGCAGGGAACGCGGCTACCTGACGCACGCGGATATCAGCGACCATTTGCAGGGCAATTTCACCGACACGGCTGCGATGGAAAGCATCGTCAGCACGTTCGCTGAAATGGGCGTGACGATCTACGAGCAGACGCCGGACGCCGAAGCGCTCCTGCTGCGCGATAGCGCGGTCGCGGCCTCGGACGACCAGGCCGACGAAGAGGCGGAAGTCGCGCTGTCGACCGTCGACTCCGAGTTCGGCCGGACCACCGACCCGGTGCGGATGTACATGCGGGAAATGAGCTCGGCAACCTTGCTGACCCGCAAGCAGGAAGTGGAGATCGCCAAGCGCATCGAAGACGGCCTGAACCGCATGGTTCACGCCATCGCTGCCTGCCCGTCCACCATTGCGACGATCCTCGAACTCTCGCAGCGCGTGGAGCGCGATGAAATCCGCATCGATGAACTGGTCGACGGGCTGATCGAAGGGGAAGCCGAGGTGGCCGCCGAAGCCGACGACGACACCAGCCGCGATGAAGTCGCCGCCGATGACGAGAGCGACGACGACAGCGACGAAGGTGCGAGCGCGCAAGCCAACGAATCCGCCGCGCTTTCCAAGCTGCGGGACGATTGCCTGACGCGGTTCGCCCGCGTGGCCGATCATTTCGAGGCCATGCGCAAGGCCTACACCGCGCATGGCGTGGAGTCGGAAGGATTCCTCATGGCTCAGCTCGCGGTCCGCGAAGAGCTGAGTTCGATCCGCTTTACCGCCAAGACCATTGAGCGCCTGTGCGCCGATGTCCAGGCCGTGGTGGAAGAAGTGCGTGTCGTCGAGCGCCAGATCCTGCAGCTGATGGTGGAGCGGTGCGGCATGCCCAGGGAAGAGTTCATCGAACGCTTCCCCGGCAACGAGACCAATCTTGCCTGGGGCCGCTCGCTTGCTGCCGAATCGCGCTCGTACAGCGACTCGGTCGGCCGTAGCCTGCCGGACCTCGAATCGCATCAGCAAAAGCTGGTTGATATTCACGCACGCGCGGTGTTGCCGCTGTCGGAGCTGAAGCTGGTGAACCGCCAGATGCTGACCGCCGAGCGCCAGATGCGCCAGGCCAAGCACGAGATGACGCAAGCCAACCTGCGTCTGGTGATCTCGATCGCCAAGAAGTACGTGAATCGCGGCATGCAGTTCCTGGACCTGATCCAGGAAGGCAATATCGGCCTGATGAAGGCGGTCGACAAGTTCGAGTACCGCCGCGGCTGGAAATTCTCCACCTATGCAACGTGGTGGGTCCGCCAGGCAGTGACGCGGGCGATCGCCGACCAGGCCCGGACCATCCGGGTGCCGGTGCATATGATCGAGACGATCAACAAGCTCAACCGCATCTCGCGCGAAATCATGCAGCGCACCGGCAAGGCCGCGGATCCCGCGGCGCTTGCCGAGCGCATGGAGATGCCTGAAGAGAAGGTCCGCTCGATCATGAAGATCGCCAAGGAGCCCGTCTCCATGGAAACGCCGGTTGGCGAGGACGGCGATACGAGCCTGGGCGACATGATTGCCGACTCGGATACCGCGTCCCCGGCGGAAGCCGCACTGCATGCGAGCCTGCGGGCGACCGTGCGGGAAATGCTGGACGACCTGACGCCCCGCGAGGCCAAGGTGCTGCGGATGCGTTTCGGTATCGACATGTCCACCGACTACACGCTGGAAGAAGTCGGCAAGCAGTTCGATGTGACCCGCGAACGGATTCGCCAGATCGAAAGCAAGGCGATGAAGAAGATGCGGCATCCGAGCCGCGCGGACCATCTGAAGGCGTTCCTGAAGGAAGGCTGATAGCGGGGCGCCGGGGCAAGTCCTGGCGCCAACGCGCGACGAAGCGATGCAGCGACGAAGGGGGTTGCGGCCAGGTTGAGGCCGTGACCCCCTTCTTCGTTTCAGGCCGGCACAAGGGTCTTCCAGAGCACCATGGCGCCGATGTTCAGGACCACGGTGCCCCAGAAAGCCGCCTGAAACGCCTGCTTCCGGTTTTTGTGGCGCAGCAGATGTTGCGCGGCAAGTGCGCCCGGCCAGCCACCACACAGGGCGAGGAAGTGCAGGTGGGCCTCGGGCGTGCGCCATTCCTTGCGGTTGGCGCGGGCCTTGTCGGCGTTGTACGCAAGGAATGCAACGATACTCATCACTAGACTGATCGCGCCGGCAAGCCGCGGGAGAAACCCACCGAGGGCGCCGGCGAAAATCGCCGCCAGGGCGATCGCGGCCAGGAAAACCGGCAGCACGCTTGCCTGGTTTTGCGGTTTCGGTGCGCCCAGCATCGAGACGTTGCTGGCTTGCATGCGGCCGTCCTTGCCCTTGCCCAGTTCAAACATGACGCGGTCGCCAGGCTTCGGCCGGACTGAACGGTTCTGCAGCGCGGTGATGTGAAAGAAAATGTCCTTCACGTCGGCATGTACATCGATAAAGCCATAGCCCTTGTCGGCATTCCAGGATGTTACGCGGCCTGCTTTTTTCATTTTTGTTCGGCGTGGAAATAGACCGGGAGCGTCGCACAAATCCCCCTTTCGCACAACGAGCGGCAGCCGAAGCCTGAGGAAGGGGAAGGGTGGCGCGTCTTAAGCTGGCCTCAGACTGTCCTCTCTCCGCCCGGAACGGCTTGCTTGGAGACGACCATGTTCCGCTTCGGTCCGGTCCGCTTGCTGCGCCTGGTAGCGCGCAATACCAGCAGGACAACCGGGATGATCAATATCCCCTCAAGCAGTTCGGGATCGAGCGGAAGATGCACCGCGTGGAGGGCTTTGAGTCCGGCGCCGGTCAGGGACAGCACGTAATACGAGATGGCCGCAACGGATAAGCCCTCGACTGCGTGCTGAAGTCCCAGCTGGCTGCGGGCCGTTTGGTCCATTCCCTCCAGCAGGCGAGTGGTGTCCTGCTCCTGCGCAAGGTTGACGCGCGTACGCAGCAGGTCGACAGCTCTTGCCACACGTCCCGCAAATTGTTCGTGGCGCGCCCAGACCGCCTTGCACGTTTCCATTGCGGGGGCAAATCGACGCTCCATGAATTCGGCGATCGTTGGCACGCCTTCGATGCGCTCTTCCCGCAGTTCATGAATCCGTGCGAGCACGAGCTTTTCATAGGCGCGAGATGCACTGAAGCGCCCACCGGATTCGGCCAGCGCCTCGATCCGCACCGCCAGATGGGTCAGCCGGACCAGCAATTCGGCATCATGTTGCGGTCCGGGACTTGCATCCATGCTGTGCATCAATGGCCCGAGCGCCCGCTGCAGTTCGTCCAGGCTTCCGCCCAGGTCGCGAGCGACCGGCAATGCCAGCAATGCCATCATTCTGTATGTCTCGATCTCGTAGAGACGCTGCAGGAGGCGGCCACCTTGCTCTTCACGAAAGCCATCGTCGATCACGAGAAATCGCGAGAAGCCGTCCGGCTGGATGGTCCAGTCGCAGAATACCTGCCCACCTCCCAGTACATGGCTGCCGACAAGAATCGGACCATCGATCCACTCCCGCAGGTCCCGGCGCGCCCGGTTTGCGCCTTCGCCCGACACGAGCTCCATTCGGGCCGCGACAAACCGCTTGCCTTCAAACGCATGGAACCATTCAGATGGCACGTGCGCCGTAGCCAGATCGGAGAAGTAGTCCGTGTCATGGCGTTTTGCGACGAACGTGAAGGTCGAAAACTCCGTGTGCCGTTCCCACTTCAACTCTTTTTCCGCTCCCCACCGCGCCGAATAGTGCTTTGTGCCGTCGGCGGGGGCGTCCAGGCCAGTGAGACGGCACAGCGCTCTCAGGAGCGTCTGGTGAATTGCCGTGTCGTCATCGGCATAGATGGCAAAGTGCACCAGTGACACCGAGCCGCCAATCCTGAGAAACGGCCGTGCATGCAATTCGCGCGAAAGGCTGGCGCGCAGGGTCCATAGCTTGATGCCTGTTTGTTAATCCGCTAATTAACTAATTAACCGCATTGACTCCGATCGCGGCGTGTCGGGTTGCAACCGAGGGCACCTTCAATCCGCCTTTCGTCGGCGCGACCCGCCGCACACCCGCGCGGCCTGCGCTTCAGCGTTGCTTGCGTGTGAGTATGCCCTTGGCGCATGATTAAGAAAAACGGGTAAAATTGATCGTTCGCATCAGATTTTCTGATATTTATGAAAGCGCTTGACCTCGACGTGCTGACGATGCTTGTGGCTGTTGCCGATACCAGCAGCTTCAGCCGTGCGGCGCAGGTGGTGCATCGTTCCCAGTCTGCGGTCAGCATGCAGATCAAAGCGCTGGAGCTGGCGCTCGGCAAGCCCCTGTTCGTGCGAAGAGCAAGAAGCGTTGCCCCGACGCAGGATGGCGAAGTCCTGTTGGGGTTTGCGCGGCGCATGCTTGCCCTGCGTGACGAGGCCTGGGCGGCGGTGGTTCGCCCGGACGTGACGGGCAGGGTCGTCATTGGCGTGCCCGACGACTATGCTTCTTCGCTGTTGCCCGCGATCCTCAAGAAGTTTTCGGCGACTTACCCTAAGGTCGAGATCCAGGTCATCGGACTGCCGAGCGTGGCGCTGGCGCCGATGGTCAGGGATGGATCGGTCGACCTCGTATGCGCAACACGCGTAAAGGGGTTGTCCGGCGAGTTCATCCGACACGAGCCGATGGTCTGGGCGGCTGCGCCAAGCGCCGATGGGATATGGCGCGAGAGACCGCTTCCGATCGCTGTGTTCCTGCCGGGCAGCGTCGCGCGGGAAAACGCTATTCGCAGCCTTGAGCGCGCGAAGATTACCTATCGGACCTCGTACGAGAGCCCCAGTTTGCTCGGCCTGCTCAGCATGGTCGAAGCCGGCCTCGCCGTGGCTCCCCTTGCGCGCTGCGCGGTTCCGCCTCACTTCACCTTGCTTGGCCAGGCTCAGGGCCTTCCGGAGATTGCAGCGCTGGAAGTCATCCTGGCGCGAAGTGCAGGTTCCAGGCGACCGCCGTGCGATTTCCTTGCCGAACAGATCGTTTCCGAGTTGCGGCGATAGGGCAGTCATGCGACGTCACAGCGGTTCAACCAGCCGCCTTCCATTCGCGCTCATGGCGCGCGCACTGTTGCATTTCGCCCTCACGCCTGACGGGCGCTAACAATTGATTACAACCGGGGTGGTCGGGCCGAACTATGCTCCCCCGTGCTCAAAAACTGCGGTAGCCAGGTACAGTGGCATGCCGTGCTACATGGAAGAAGCGTCGCATGATCAAGATCTGTTCGATTCCCCTGGTGGCCATTGCCATGTTGGCGGCCACCGCGGGAGCCGCCCGGGCGCAGCATGTTGTCGGGGGGATGGGCGAGGATGTCAGGATCGGCGCCTTTGGTGGCCACGCGGACAATCGCTTGGGCGGCCGCGTCCTGCCCGACAAGCATGGGCTCGATACGGCCGGCCGGAACGGGGCACGCACGCGAGCCGGTGGCCGACAGGCAGTGCACGCCGCCGGTACGCGTGCAAAGGTGCCTTTACTTCCTGGCAGGCATTTGCCATAGGCGGCATTTCTGCAGGGGACACTCCCGGCGTTGACGCTCTATTCCCCTCCGGTACGACACGTTGAAGCCTTCGGAAAGCGAGATCATGCCTGCGCGCCTTGCGTCAGGCGGCCCAGCGCGCCGGGCTGCTCGGTTCGGACACACCGTTGGTGCAGTAGGGAGAATCGCATTGCTGAATCAGCAAAGTGCGCAGATAGCGATCGCCATGCTTGCCATGCCTCGCAAGCGCTCGTAGCCAGGCGCGCTCCCATTGTCGGATCACATGCGGTAAATCACGCCGGCCCAGACGCTGCGGGGAGCGCCAGGGGCGACAAACAGCGCGCTGGCGTTGTCTCCCGGCGTATTCTGCGGACGTAGCAGATTGCCGTTGGGAAAGACGTCATTGGCGATCTGCCCGTAGGTCTCGTAGCGGCGGTCGAACAGGTTGGCCACACGCAAGTAGACTTCGAAGCCTTTGCTCACGCGATACGAGGCGCGCAGGTTGACCGTGGCATACCCCGGCGTACTCCAGTTCACGGACTTCGGCGCCTTGCCGGGCTGCGGGTCGGCGCGCAGGCCGTCTTCGTTGCCACTGGTGACGCTGCTGGACACGCCAACCAGGTCGGCGCCCAGGGTCAGTTCGGGCAGCGCCTGCCAGTCCACACCCAGCTTGATGGTGTGGCGCGGCAGGCCGGCCAGGCGCATGCCCGGCTTGACGTCGATGGTGYGTTCGCCCACCGCGAGCTGACCGGTGGCCTGATAGGTGGCGTCGAGATAGCTGTAGCCGAGGCGCAGGGTGACGTTGCCCAAGCGCTGCCGGGCGGACAGGTCGAAGCCCTGGTTGCGGGTCCGGTCGAAATTGGCGAAGTAGCCCTGCTGCGTGTTGGGGGCGCGCAGGAAGAGGATGTCGTCGTGGTTATCAACGCGGTAGAGTGAGCCGGACACTTCCGTGTCCTTCGAGGGCCGCCAGCGCGCGCCCACTTCATAGGAGTGCGAGACGACCTGCTTGAGGTAAGGGTCGGCCTGCAGGCCGGCAGGCAGGCGGCAGGGCTGGGCCGGATCGGCGCAGCCCAGTTCGAGCGCCGTCGGCACGCGGTTGTTCTGGGCGTAGCCGCCAAATACCGAGACCCCGGCGCCCAGCTTCTGCGTAATGCCAAGCGCGGGGTTGAGCCTGCGGTAGGTGAAGCTCTCGTTCGGCTGCTCGCTGCCGTCGCTGTTGCGCAGCGTGTTGCTCACGGTCACGTGGTTCCACCGGGCCGAACCAGTCACGAAGGTGCTGGGCGTCACGGCCCAGGTGTCCGACAGGTACAGGCCAATCGCGCGCGAGGTGCCGCTGACGCCGGAGAACAGTTCGTTCGGCGCATCCGGGTCCGCGATCACGCCGCGGTCGTCGGTAAAGGTGCCTAGCTGCTCGTACTGCGAATAGGTGAGGCGGCTGCGGTCGAACGTCAGCCCGGCGTTGATCAGGTGCTTTTCCGTCTCCTTGGCGAAGCTGAACGCCATGCCGATGGACTGCTGCCACATGTGCGTCGTGTTCAGCACCGCCGGATCCAGCGCCGCGCCGTCGTCCCGGGTGTAGCCGCAGCGGGACTTGCGCGGGCTGCCGGCGGCATTGAAGCCATCTTCGCAGTCTTCCGTATAAGCAGCGTAGACCGGGTTCACATCTCCGTTGGTGGTGTCGCGGCGGCTGGTGCGCACATAGGCGAGCATGGCGGCGCTGGTCTTCTCGTCGAACCAGTGCCGGCCGTTGAGGGCGGCCTGGGTGACCATGTTCTCGGTTTTGTCGGGATAGGTATAGACGGCACCGCGATTGCTCTCGTAGAGCCCGGGCAGCATGGCATTGCCGCTAGCGCGGTAGCTGGGCACCAGGCCGTTGCCGATCAGGGTGCTGCGCCCATGCAGCACGGACACATCCCAGCTGTCGGTCTCGCCCTCGTGCCCGGCCTTGATGAACAGGTTGCCGAGCCGGCCCTCGGAATGATCGCGCCAGCCGTGCTCCTGGAACAGGGTGCCGGCGGCGAAGGCGTGCCAGCCGCTGTCGCTGCGGATGCCGCCCGACAGGTCGGCGCGCTTGCGGTTGCCGCTGCCATAAGAGAGATCGGCGGTGAAGCCAGGTGAGGTCAGGCCCGAGCGGGTGGTCATGGCAAGCGCGCCGCCGAGCGTGTTGAGGCCATAAGCGGGGTTGGCGCTGGAGACCAGCGAGACGCTTTCCAGGGCGGACTCGGGAATCATGTCCCAGCTAACCACATCGCCGAAGGGCTCGTTGACGCGGATGCCGTCCAGGTAGACAGACAGCCCTTGCGACACGCCCGGGATCGACGAGGCGCGAAAGCCGCGGTAGGTGAGGTCGGTCTGGAAGGGGCTGCCCTGGATGTCGTTGACGTTGACGCCGGTGAAGTTACGCGCCAGGTATTCGGCGAGGGTGCCGGTGCGCGTGCCGTTCAGCTTGTCGCCGCTGACCGTCTGCACCGTGTAGGGCACGACATCGCGGTCCACGCCGATGCCGGGCAGCGGAGCCGCCGCCACCACCAGGACCTCGGGCAGCGTGGCACTGTCCCCGATTTGCACACCATTGTCCTGTTGTGCAACAGCGGGCAGGGCGGCCAGCAGTGCCACGGCCAGTGCGATGGCGGTGACCGCGCCGCGCCGTGGCGCGCCGAGGCGGGGCGCCGGGCGCAGGGCGGCGCCTCCCGGCTTGGCTCTGCGTCTGGGCGGGGGTAGGTTGGCTGGCATCTTGCATCTCCTCGGAATGATTGGCCGGGGCACCTGCGTTGGGTGCCGGCCTGGCGGAAACAACTCGAGGGACAGGGAGCAGGTTCCATACCTCGGGCTTCGGGAAAACCTCCCGATCCGCGGGCGAATTCCACCGGCCACCGCAACCTTCCGGGGGGCGTCATTGCCATGACGATGTCTCGCTATCTGTTAAGCCGTGCCATCTGGATCTCCGCGGCCTGCCTGTGCTGCGCGCTGGTGGTCGCGCTATGGCTCGCGGTGCGCGCCATCGGCGACGAGCGCCATGGCGCGGACGCCATGGCGCAACTGATTCCGCGCCTCTCGGCATTGCAAATGGCGGCGCCGGCCGAACGCGAGGCGCATCTTGCCGCCCTGCGCGCCATCAATGCATCGGCGCAAATGCGCCACTTGTGGCTGCATCTGGAGGATGCCGCGGGCCAGGTGCTGGTAAGCGCGCCGCAGCCACGGGACAGCTCCGCCTGGGGCGGCCTGCTAGCCCTGCCGGGCCTGAGCGCCAATGCGGCGCGGCTGGAAAGCCGCTGGGAGATCCACACCCGCGACGGCGCTACCTACCGCGCCGCCTTGCGCTGGAATCCGGAGAGCGAAATCCAGGAAGCCAGCGACGACATGGCCGGCAACCTCGCCGTGCTAGCCGTCTATGGCGCGCTGCTACTGTTTGGCATCCACTGGGCCCTGGGACGGGCGCTAGCTCCCCTGCAACAGATCCTGGAGGCGATCCGGCGCTACGAAGACAAGGACTACAGCGTGCGCCTGCCGCCCATGCGCACGCGCGAGATGGACCAGGTCGGCCGTGCGCTCAACCACCTGGCTGGTGCGCTGGACGATGCCCAGGCGGAGCGACGCGCCCTGAGCCGCAAGCTGCTGACTGCCCAGGAAAGCGAGCGCGCGCGCCTGGCGCGGGAGCTGCACGACGAGTTCGGCCAGGTGCTCACCGCAATGCGCGCCGATGCCGCCTATCTGGTTCGCAAGAGTGTCCATGAGCCCGTGCTGCAACTCGTGGCCAACGACCTGGCCGGGCATTGCGCCAGGATTCAGCACGAGGTACGTCATTTGCTGCACCGGCTTCGGCCGCACGGCGTGCAGCCCGACGGCCGCCTCGCCTCGGTGGAGCGTCTGCTGCAAGACCTGGTGCGAGCCTGGCGCGACCAGCCGGGCCAGCAGACGCAGGTGGACTATGAGGTGGCGCTTGGTGGTGTGGCGCCGGGCGCGGACCTGGTCCTGACGCTGTACCGGATGACGCAGGAGGCGCTGACCAACGTGATGCGCCATGCCGGCGCGCGCCGCGTGGCGATCCGCATCGCCGCCACGGCCGCAGGGGAGGCGGTGCGCTGGAGCGTGGAGGACGACGGCCAGGGCATTGCCGACGTCGCCGCGGCCCTGCAGCGCAGTCATGGCCTGCGAGGGATGCAGGAGCGCGCGTGGGCCCATCTGGGCACGCTGCACATCGAACCCGCCTCTGCTGCGGTCCTTGCCACGCCCGGCTGCCGCCTGAGCGCCAGCTTTCCGCTTGCGCAGCAGGCGTTCGCCGAGCCGGTTCAACCGCATGGGAGCCAGAGCAAATGAAAACGATCGACGTAGTCATTGCCGATGATCACGCGGTAGTGCGCACCGGGTACCGGCGGCTGCTGGAACTGGAGGAGGGGGTGCGCGTGGTGGCCGAGTTCGGCGATAGCGATGCCGCCTACGCCTGGCTGACGCAGCATCCGGCCGACGTACTGATCCTGGACCTGTCGATGCCCGGACGCGGCGGCATGGAGGTGCTGCAGCGGCTGGGCGCGCGGGTCCCCGCATTGCGGATCCTGGTGTTCAGCATGCACGACAGCGCCGCCATCGTGAGCCAGGCCATGCGGGCCGGCGCCGCCGGCTACCTGACCAAGAGCAGTGCGCCGGAGGCACTGGTGGACGCCGTGCGCAAGGTGGCCAACGGGGGGCAGGCGCTGTCCGACGATGTCGCGGGCCTGGTCGATGCCGGCAGCAGGCCGCTGCCGCACCTGGCCTTGTCGCCGCGCGAGTTCGACCTGTTCCGCCTGTTCGCGCGCGGCACGGCGATCGAGGAAGTGGCAGCGCAGCTCTATCTCAGTACCAAGACCGTGGCGAACTACCAGACGCTGATCCGCAAGAAGATGGGCCTGGCCAACCGGGTGGAAATGCATCGCTATGCGGTGGAGCACGGCTTCGGCTGAGCCTCTGTTTCAAAACGGGACAGGTCTGGCCCGGGCGCTGGTGGCGTGTTCCACGGCGGGACAACCATCAATAGCGCACTGCACAACGCGCAGCCTTACAGCGATGCCTGGCGGCCTCCAGGATGACGCCGGAGAAGGCCAGGCGCCCGACAGCCCGCATGTTGCGCCGCACATGGTATCGGCCTTGCTCTTCTAATCAGCATGAACACTTCCACCTTCTGCCATGCCATGCTTCGTCGCCTCGCTTTCGCGCTGCTGCTCGGCTTTGGCCTGGCGCATGCGCTGGCCGCGCCAGCGGAGGGGGCGCCGCGCTTTCCGGTGCGCCCGATCACGTTGATCGTGCCGTGGCCGGCGGGCGGTGCCACCGATATCTCGATGCGCGTGCTGGCGGAACTGGCCGGGCGGGAGCTCGGTCAGCCCATCGTGGTGGAGAACAGGCCGGGCGCCGGCGGCACGCTGGTGGGCGGCGCGCTTGCCGCCGCGCGGCCGGATGGCTACACCATCGGCCAGTTGCCGCTGACGGTCTATCGTTTCCCGCATCAGCAGAAAACCGCGTGGCAGCCGCTGCGCGACATCCAGCCGGTGCTGATGATCTCCGGCTACACCTTCGGCATCGTGGTGCCCGCGGACAGCCCCTTCCACACGCTGGATGACCTGATTGCCTGGGGCCGTGCCCATCCCGGCGCGCTGACGGTGGGTTCGACCGGCATCGGCACCACCGCCCACCTCGCCATGGAGGATGTGCTCGGACGCAGCGGCGTGCGCTACGTGCACGTGCCTTACCGCGGCACCGCTGACCAGATGCTGGCGGTGGCCAATGGCTCGCTGATGGCGGGCGTGAATTCGACCGGCTTCGCGCCCTTCGTGGAGAGCGGGCGGATGCGCCTTCTGGCCGTGTTCAGCGCGCAGCGATCGGCGCGCTGGCCCGAGGTGCCGACCGTCAGCGAGCTGGGTTTCGACAACGCGATCCACAACTCGCCCTATGGCATCGGCGTGCCGCGCGGCACCGACCCGCTGATCGTCAACCGCCTGCACGACGCGTTCCGCATCGCCATGCAACAGCCCCGCCACGTGGCCGAGCTGGCCAGGTATGACCAGGAACTGACCTACCTGAACACCGCCCGGTACGAGGCCTACCTGCAGCGCGCCTGGGAGGCGGAGCGTCGCTTCGCCGAGCGGGTGGGCACGGCCCAGCCGAAGGAGCACCTGTGATGGCCCCGGAATCCCCGCTGGCGCTGCGCTGTGAAGCCGTGCGCAAGCGCTTTGGCAACCAGCACGCGCTGGACGGCGTTTCGCTCGACGTGCGGCGCGGTGAATTTGTCGCGCTGCTGGGTCCCAACGGCGCTGGCAAGACCACGCTGTTCCAGATCCTCAGCGGCTTGTTCGTGGCCGACGCGGGGCGGGTTACGGTCATGGGGGTGGATATGCGGCGCCACCCGGTGCGTGCGCTGGCCCGCCTCGGCATCGTGTTCCAGCAGCCGGCCATCGACCTGGACTTGTCGGTCTTGTCGAACCTGCATTTCCATGCCGGCCTGCACGGGCTGCCGCGCCGCGTTGCCGCCGGGCGGATTGCCCGGCTGCTGGAGGATTTCGGCCTGGCGGAGCGGGCAGGGGCATCCGTGCGCGAGCTCTCGGGCGGCAACCGGCGCAAGGTGGAACTGGCGCGCGCGCTGTTGCACGAGCCCGCCGTGCTGCTGATGGACGAACCCACTGTCGGGCTCGATCCGGCCTCGCGCGCGCAGATCGTTGCCGATGCACGCCGGCTTGCCGCGCAGGCGCGGGCCGGCGTGCTGTGGGCCACGCACCTGGTGCAGGAGGTCGAGCAGGCGGACCGCGTGATCGTGCTGCATCGGGGCGCGGTGCGCTTCGATGGCACGCCGGCCGCGCTGCGCGGCGCCGCCGAGTGCGACAGCCTGGAGCAGGCCTTCCTGGCCCTGACCAGCTTCCCCGCATCGCCTGTCCGTGCCACCGCGCGCGCTACCGAGCGTGTCCCGGCATGAACAGGCCGCCCACCCTTGGCTTTATCGCCTGCGCCACCCTGGCCGCCATGTTGCTGCTGATCGCCGCCGGCGTGGCCGGCGCCGCTGAAAGCCGCAACGCCACCGGGCAGGTCTTCGTCTCCAGCGAGAAAGACGATGCCGTGGCCGCCTATGGCGCCGCCAGCAGGCAACTGATCGCCGTCTGGCGGCAATGCAAGCGCCCGCGCCACCTGCAGTTGTCGCCGGACCGGCGGCGCCTTTACGTGGCCTGCAGCGACGATAACCGGGTGGACGTGGTCGACGTGGCGAGCCGCAAGACCGTGGCTTCGCTGCCGGTCGGCGACGACCCGGAACTGTTCGACCTCAGTCCCGACGGCCGCACGCTCTACGTCTCCAACGAGGAGGACGGACTGCTGTCGGCCTACGACATCGCGTCCGGCAAGAAGGTGTTTGCCATCAAGGTGGGCGAAGAGCCCGAGGGTGTGAAGGCCAGCCCGGACGGCAAGCGGGTGTACGTCACCTCGGAAGTCGCCAACCTGGTCCATGTGATCGACGTGGCATCGCGCAAGCTGATCAGGAATATCCGGGTCGGCAACCGCCCGCGCCGCCTGCTGCTGGCCATGGACGGCAAGGAGCTGTGGGTGACCAATGAACTGGCCGCCAGCGTCAGCGTGATCCGCACCGATACGCTGGAAGTGGTACACACCATCGCCTTCACGCCCAAGGGCTTCCGTGCGGAGGACGTGACCCCGGTCGGACTGACCGCCAGCAGCGACGGCAAGCGCGCCTATATCGGGCTGGGCCGCGCCAATCGCGTGGCCGTGGTCGACGTGGCTTCGCGCCGGGTGCTGGACTACGTGCTGGTGGGCCGCCGCGCCTGGGGCCTGGCGCTGACGCGCGACAACGCCTTGCTCTATGTGGCCAACGGACTGTCCGATGACGTCAGCGTGGTCGACACCGCAAGCAACAAGGCCGTGACCACGCTCAAGGCGGGCAGGGTGCCGCATTCGGTGGCGATCGATGACTAGTCCGGCTACCGGTCTGCGCTGGCTGGCCGTGTTCGCGTGGCTGGCAGCCACCGCGCACGCGGCTGACGTACGGGTGGCCGTGGTTTCCATGGCCGGCGATGCGCGCTATGCACCCCGGCGGATGGAGCAACGTTACCCCGGCCAGCCGCAAGGCCATCCCGTGGACGGCGCGCGCGTGGCGGTGGCGGAATCGCGCTTTGCGCTGGAAGCCGCCGGGCAGGTCCTGCGGCTCGATGCGCAGGAAGCCAGCGGCGAGGCCGAGGTGGGGCCGATGGTAGCCGCGCTGGCGCGCCAGGGCACGCGCTTTATCCTGCTGGACCTGCCGGCTCCGGCGGTCAGGCTGGCGGCGCGTGCGGTCAAGCCCGGCGAAGCGCTGCTGTTCAACGTTTCCGCCGACGACGATGAACTGCGCGGCGCCGGCTGCGCGCCGCACCTGCTCCACACGCTGCCCAGCCGGCGCATGCAGGCGGACGCGCTGATGCAATACCTGGCGCTGCGCAAGTGGCGCCGTGCGCTGTTGCTGAGCGGCCCGTCGCCGGAAGACGCGGCGCAGCGCGCCGTGCTCACGCAGGCTGCCCGCCGCTTCGGCATTGCCTGGTCGGCGCAGCGCGCGTTCAAGCTGTCGAACGATCCGCGCGAGCGCGAGCTGGACAATCTCAGCCTGCTGACTGCCGGCGTGGACTACGACGTGGTGGTGGTCGCCGATGCCGACGGCGAGTTCGCGCGCGGCGTGCCCTATGCCACCCAGCTGCCCCGCCCGGTGGTAGGTGCCAGCGGACTGACCGGCCAGGCCTGGCACTGGGCCTGGGAGCGCAACGGCGGGCCGCAGCTGAACCGGCGTTTCATCAAGGCGGCGGGCCGTCCCATGACCGGCTATGACTGGGCCGCGTGGGTGGCTGTGAAGGCGATAGCCGAAAGCGTGGCGCGGCAGCCCAAGGGCGGCTTTGCCGGGCAGGCCGAGGCGCTGGTCTCCGAGGCGGTGGTGGTGGATGGCTTCAAGGGTCCGCCGCTGTCCTTCCGGCGCTGGGACCGCCAGTTGCGCCAGCCGGTCCTGCTGGCGCATCCCGACGGCGTGGTCGGCGTGGCGCCGGTGGAGGGTGTGCTGCATCCGAAGAACAATCTCGACACGCTGGGCGCAGACGCGGCCGACACCGCGTGCCGTCCAGGCAAATAGGGGAGCGACGCCCAGGCCATGACTACCACCCTGATCCACGCCTGGCGCGCCTTGCGCGCGGTGGCCGGGCGCGAACTGCATAAGTTCTTCCGGCAGCCCGGGCGGCTGTGCTCGTCGCTGGCGCGGCCRCTGCTGTGGCTGCTGGTATTCGCGGCCGGCTTCCAGAACGCGCTCGGCGTCGCCATCGTGCCGCCCTACGACACCTATGTCGAATACAAGGTCTTTGTCACGCCCGGCCTGCTCGGCATGATCGCGCTGTTCAACGGCATGCAGTCCTCGCTGGCGATGGTGTACGACCGCGAGATGGGCGTGATGCGCCTGCTGCTGACCGCGCCGCTGCCCAGGGCCTGGCTGCTCGCCTGCAAGCTGGCCGCCGGCACCTTGCTTTCCTTGCTGCAGATGGTCGCCTTCCTGCTTGTCGCCATGGCCTTCGACGTGACATTCGCGCCGGCATGCCTGCCCGGCGCGCTGGCCGTGATGGTGCTGGCCGCGCTGATGCTGGGGGCGTTGGGCTTGCTGCTGTCGGTGCATGTGCGGCAGCTGGAGAACTTCGCCGGCACCATGAATTTCGTGATCTTCCCGATGTTCTTCATCAGCTCGGCGCTGTATCCGCTCTGGAAGCTGGAGGAGTCCGGCGCCACCGTAGTCTACCAGCTCGCGCGCTTCAATCCCTTTACCCATGCCGTGGAAGCGATCCGCTTCGCCTTGTACGGGCAGGCCGCGCCAGTCAGTCTCGCGGTGGTGGCCGCTTGCACGGCCGTGTTCTTCGCTTTGGCGCTGCTCGGCTACGACCCTCAGCGCGGGATGGCTCGCCGCGTGCGCCAGGCCGGGGGTCCGGCATGAGGCATGCCGTGCCGCTGGCAGCTTGCCTGGCGTTGGCCGCAACGGGTGCGTGGGCCTTGGACAGCCGCGATCCGTTGCAGTCGCCGCAATGGCCGCTGGTGCACAAGGAAGCGCTGCGGCAGGCGCCGTACGTGTTCGACAGCCGCGTCAAGGTCACCGGGCCGGCCTTTGCCGAAGATCCGATGCGGGTGCCGATCGCTTTTGATGCGTCGGCGCTCGGCGAGGTGGATCGCATCGTGGTGGCGGTGGACCGCAACCCGATCCGCAAGGTGCTGGAGTTCGAGCCGCTCAGGGTGCGCCCCTCGCTGTCGTTCCGCTTCAAGCTGGAGCAGGCCTCGCCGGTGCGCGTGGCGGCCCGCACGCGGGACGGCGTGTGGCACGTGGGCGGGGTGATGGTGGATGCCAGCGGCGGCGGCTGCACGGTGCCGGGCGCGACGCGCCGCGACGGTTCGTGGAGCACCACGCTGAACCGGGTCGAATCGCGCGTGTTTCCCGGCCTCGGCGGCAACGGTGGCCGGGTGCGGCTACGCGTGATGCACCCGATGGACACCGGGCTGGTGGCGGGTATCCCGGCCTTCCATGTGGAGTCGCTGAGCCTGCTCGACGCCACCCGGGAAGCGATGCTGCGGCTGACGCTGTACGAACCGGTTGCCGAGAACCCCATCTTCTCCTTCGACCTGCGCGAAGCCATGGAGCGCGGCATGACGGTGAGCGGACGCGATAACAACGGCAACCGGTTCGCGGCGCAGGTGACGCCATGAAGCGCGCGCTCGGGATCCTGCTATGGCTGGCAGCGCAGGCGGCGCTGGCGCAGGCAGGGGACTATCGCCTGGCGCCACGCCAGGTCGCCGCCGACGTGTGGCTGCTGGAAGGGGCCAATGCGGATTTCGCGCCGGACAACGGCTGCAACATCATCAACACCGCCTTTATCGACACGGGTGACGGCGTGGTGGTGATCAATACCGGGCCGTCGCACCAGTACGGCGAGCAGCAGCGCCGCGCCATTGCTTCGGTCACGGCGGCGCCGGTGCGGCTGGTGCTCAATCTGAACCTGCATCCGGACTACTTTTTCGGCAACCAGGCCTATACCGACGTGGGCGGCAGCGCGCTGGCCGGCACCATCGACGGCGCCCGGCGCGAAGGGCCTGCATATGCCGACAACCTCTACCGGCTGTGCGGCAACTGGATGCGCGACACGGAACCGGCGCCGCCGCGCCACGTGCTGACCCCGGGCCGGCGCACGATCGGCCGGCACACCTTCGATCTGATCCGGATGGACGGTCACACCGCCGACGACCTCGTGATAGTGGATCGCGGCGCCGGCGTGGTCTTCGCGGGCGGCGTGGCGTTTCGCGAGCGCGTGCCGACCACACCGCATGCGGATCTCAAGCGCTGGCTGGCCAGCCTGGACCATTTGCAGGCGCTGGTGCGCGACAGCGGCGCACGGCTGCTGATCCCCAGCCACGGACCGGCGCTCGGCAGCGCGGACGCCATCGCGCAGACACGCGGCTACCTGCAGTGGCTGGACGCCCGCATGACCCAGGCGGCCTCCCAGGGCCGCGACCTGGCCGAGGTGCTTGCCATGCCGGTGCCGGACGCCTACGCGCGCTGGGGCGCCATGCCGGCGGAGTATTTGCGCAATGTGACGCACCTCTACCCGGCGTATGAGGACGCGGCGTTGAGACGCTGAGTCCGGACAGGTGTGCTGTTCAATTCCGCAACAACGGCAACCGAGTGTTCCGCGCTGGTACGCCATCCCGGCATCCACAGGCCGCCGCGGGGCCGGATGCAGGTGTTTTCCATTGGCATGGGAATTGCCAAGAGTCAGTCTGGTGTGCGAGGCGCACTGGTGAAGATCGACAACAAGAGAGAGGAGCAGACAATGAGGACGTTACGCGTGATGATGGTGCTCGCGGCGGCTGCCGCGAGCCTGGCGGCGCAGGCCGCGGTGACCGATGCCATGATCGAGAATGACGCGAAGTCGCCGGGCGACGTGCTGTCGTGGGGGATGGGCCCGCAAGGCCAGCGCTTTTCCACGCTGAACCGCATCAACACCAGGAACGTCAGCCAGCTGGTGCCGGCCTGGTCGTTCTCGTTCGGCGGCGAAAAGCAGCGCGGGCAGGAAGCGCAGCCGTTGATTCACGACGGCAAGATGTTCGTGACGGCCTCGTACTCGCGCATCTACGCGCTCGATCTGAAGACCGGCAGCAAGCTCTGGAAATATGAGCATCGCCTGCCCGAAGGCATCATGCCCTGCTGCGACGTGGTCAACCGTGGCGCGGCCCTGTACGACAACCTGGTGATCTTTGGCACGCTCGACGCGCAACTGGTGGCGCTGGACCAGAAGACCGGCAAGGTGGTGTGGAAGGACAAGATCGAGGACTATGCCGCCGGCTATTCCTACACGGCAGCCCCCCTGATCGTCAAAGGCATGGTGCTGACCGGCGTCTCCGGTGGCGAGTTCGGCGTGGTGGGACGGGTCGAGGCACGCGACGCGAAGACCGGGCAACTGGTCTGGTCCAGGCCGGTGGTGGAAGGCCATATGGGCTACAAGTACGACAAGGACGGCAACAAGACCGAAGACGGTGTGACCGGTACCCAGAACGCCAGCTGGCCCGGCGAGACCTGGAAGACCGGCGGCGCGGCCACCTGGCTGGGCGGCACCTATGACCCGAAGACCGGCCTGGCCTACTTCGGTACCGGCAACCCGGGGCCGTGGAACAGCCACATGCGCAAGGGCGACAACCTGTATTCGGCCTCGACCGTGGCGCTCGACCCGACTACCGGCAAGATCGTCTGGCATTACCAGAACACGCCGAACGATGGCTGGGATTTCGACGGCGTCAACGAGTTCGTGACCTTCGACCAGGATGGGAAGCGCCTGGGCGGCAAGGCCGACCGCAACGGCTTCTTCTACGTCAATGACGCCACCAACGGCAAGCTGGTGAACGCCTTTCCCTTCGTCAAGAAGATCACCTGGGCCAGCAGCATCGACCTCAAGACCGGGCGCCCCAACATGATCGCGGAAAGCCGGCCGGGCGACCCGGCCGCGGGCAGCGATCCGAAGAAGGGCCAGTCCGTGTTCGCCGCGCCGGGCTTCCTCGGCGGCAAGAACCAGCAGCCGATGGCCTACAGCCCGCAGACCGGCCTGTTCTATGTACCGGCCAATGAATGGGGCATGGATATCTGGAACGAACCCGTGGGCTACAAGAAGGGTGCCGCCTTCCTCGGCGCCGGCTTCACCATCCATCCGCTCAACGAGGACTACATCGGCTCGCTGCGCGCGATCAATCCCAAGACCGGCAAGATCGAGTGGGAGGTCAAGAACTACGCGCCGCTGTGGGGCGGGGTGATGACCACTGCCGGCGGGCTGGTGTTCTGGGGCACGCCGGAGGGCTACCTGAAGGCCGCGGACGCCAAAACCGGCAAGGAACTGTGGAAGTTCCAGACGGGCAGCGGCGTGGTGGCGCCTCCGGTTACCTGGGAGGAGGGCGGCGAGCAGTATGTGGCGGTGGTGTCGGGCTGGGGCGGCGCGGTGCCGCTGTGGGGCGGGGAAGTTGCCAAGCGCGTGAATTTCCTGGAGCAGGGCGGATCGGTGTGGGTGTTCAAGCTGCACAAGAGCTGAACGTTGCCGGACACCATGTAGTGAAGCTGCCCTGCGCGTGCCGGCCTCGCACACCGAAGCCGGCACGCGCAAGGGCTGGTCGATGATCAGAGCATTGGGAAGTAGATATGCAGAAGGCGAAAGGATACCTGTCGTTGACGGCCACGGTGGCCATGGTGCTGTGTGCCGCCCGGGTCGAAGCGGCGCCCGATATGCAGGCGCTGGCAGACAAGAGCGGCTGCTTTTCTTGTCACAGTATGAATGCCAAGGTGGTAGGGCCGGGTTTTGCCGAGGTAGCGGCCAAGTACAAGGGAGATGGGGAAGCGCCCGAGCGGCTGGCGAAAAAGATCCGTGAGGGCGGAAAAGGTGTTTGGGGACGGATTCCCATGCCGTCGCACGAGAGTATCAGTGAAGCGGATGCCAGGAGGCTGGCAGAGTGGGTGCTGAGTATCGGTTGAGCACCGGATGAGCATTGGAAGAGACCGGTGTCAGGCCTGACGGTCGGATAGAAACCGGATACGAAGGAAGGATTCGCAAAGACGCTTCACATCGGCCCGCCCGGCAGCCCAGGCACGGCGTGAAACGTCTTTGCTCTTTTTGTTCTCAATTTTCTACTTCCGTTTTTTGCTATCAGCGCAGCTACCGTCGCTGCTTAGCCTGAGCGAATTCCCATCGCTGCGGAAGACCATCCCGCTCTCCCGTCCGCGCGCCTGCACCTCGGCCAGCCTGCCCTGCAGCACGATCTCCGCGACCTTCCCATGGTCTCCAGACCGATCGCAAACCGGATCCGTGGCGGCGGCGTCGCCGGTCAGGAGGAACGCCTGGCAACGGCACCCGCCATGGTCTTCCGCCTGCGAGTCGCACGATCGGCAAGGCTCCGGCAGCCAGTGCGTGCCGCGAAAACGCTGGAAGGCCTCGCTCTCGCGCCATATCTCACGTAGCGATCGCGTGGTGACGTTCGGCAGGTCAAGCCCGGGCAGCATGCGGGCCGCATGGCAGGGCAGCGCGACGCCGTCGGGCGCCACGCCAAGGAAGGTTGTGCCCCATCCGTTCATGCATTTCTTGGGCCGTTGCTCGAAGTAGTCGGGCACCACGAACAGGATCTTGCACCGGTTGCCGATGCGGGCGCGGTATGCCTTCACGACCGCTTCGGCTTCGCACAGTTGCTCATGCGTGGGCATCAGCGCCTGCCGGTTCTCCCAGGCCCATCCATAGTATTGGGTGTTGGCCAGTTCCAGGTATTCCGCGCCCATCTCCAGCGCCATCTCGATGATGGCGCCCACATGAGGGAGGTTGTGCCGGTGCAGCACGCAGTTCATCACCATCGGATAACCGTGCGCCTTGATCAGGCGGGCCACGCGTTGCTTCAGGTTGAAGGTGCGGGTGCTGGAGAGAAAATCGTTGAGTTCGCGCGTGGAGTCCTGGAACGATAGCTGGATATGATCGAGCCCGGCAATGCGCAAGGCGGCCAGCCGGGCATCCGTGAGGCCGATGCCGGAGGTGATGAGGTTGGTGTAGAAGCCGAGCCCGTGGGCATGTTCGACCAGTGCTTCCAGGTCTTTGCGCAGCAGGGGTTCGCCGCCCGACAGGCCCAGTTGCACGGCGCCCAGCGCGCGCGCCTGCGTGAAAACGTCGCGCCACCGGGCGGTGTCGAGTTCGGTGTCGTGCCGGGCATAGTCCACCGGGTTGGAGCAGAAGGCGCAGTGGAGCGGGCAGCGGTAGGTCAGTTCCGCCAGCAGCCATAGCGGCGGCCCGGGCGGTGCTATGGCTGCCGGCGGCTCAGACCAGCCAGCCGCGTTCGATGGCATGTTTGACAAAGGCGTGTACCTCCGGTGCGATGCCCTGCACGCCGAAGGCGGACTGCAGGTCGTCGATCAGCATGTCGAGGGTGTGGCTGCCGTCGCAGCGCTGCAGGATGGCGGCCGCGCTGTCGTTGAGCGTGACCATGCCTTCCGGATACAGCAGGATCCAGCTCTGCTGGGCGTCTTCCCACTGCAGGCGGAAGGTCCGGTGCAGCGTGGGCTTGGTCAGGTCGGCTTCGGTCGGGGTCATGGGTGGGCGAGTTGGATGGCGTCGAGCATCGACCACAGGATGTCGAGCTTGAATTGCAGGATGTCCAGCGCGCGCTGCTGCTGCTCCGGCGTGCGGAAGTAGCCGAGCGTCACGCGCAGGCCGTGATCGACATCGCGCTGCGCAAGCGGAATGCGCGAGCGGAAATAGTCCAGGCCTTGCGCTTCGATCCACGGATAGTGCCCGGGCCAGCCGGCCAGGCGCTCCTTGTGGATCTCCGGGGCATACATCTCGGTCAGCGAGGAACACACGGCCTCCTGCCAGGGCGCGCGGCGCGCGAAATTCACGTAGGCGTCGACGGCGAAGCGCACGCCGGGCAGCACGTGCCGGTGCGACCACAGCGCCTCGCGCTCGAGTCCCACCGCCTGGCCCAGCCGCAGCCAGGCTTCGATGCCCCCTTCCTGGGTCTCGGTGCCGTCATGGTCCAGGATGCGCACGACCCATTCGCGGCGCGTGGCGCGGTCGGGGCAGTTGGAGAGGACTGCCGCGTCCTTGAGCGGGATGCTGGTCTGATAGTAGAAACGGTTGGCCACCCAGGCGCGGATCTGTTCCGGCGTGCATTGCCCGGCCGCCATGCGCAGGTTGAACGGGTGGTGGATGTGATAGCCCGTTTCTTTCGCGCGCAGGCGTGCTTCGAATTCGGCCGCGCTCCATGCCGTGGCTTGCGTCATAGCGTGATCTCCATGCCGTCGTAGGCTACCTCGATGCCGTGGTCCGCCAGCAGGCCGCGCTGCGGCGAGTCGTCCACCAGGATCGGGTTGGTGTTGTTGATGTGGATCAGGATCTTGCGTGCCGCGGGCAGCCGGTCGAGGGTTTCGATCATGCCGCCCGGGCCGGACAGGGCGAGGTGCCCCATGTCCGCCGCGGTCTTGGCGGAGAAGCCRAGCTGCTGCATCTCGTCGTCGCGCCAGCAGGTGCCGTCCACCAGCACCACGTCGGCGCGCTGCAGTTCGTCGAGCACGTGCGGCTCGATGCGGCCCAGCCCGGGCGCATAGAAGGCGCGCCGGCCGGTGGCGGCATCGACGATGCGCAGCCCGATATTGTCGCCACGCCGCGGCGCGTTGCGGTTGGGGGAATAGGGCGGCGCCTTGCTCTCCAGCGGCACCGGCGTCAGCATCACGCCATGCAGCGGCGGCACCGTGAAGGGCGCGTCGTCCAGGGACAGCGTGTGCGTGTCAAGGCCGCAGTAGTGCGACAGCATGCGTGTCAGCGGGAACGCCGTGCCGAGATCCTGCAGCACCGCCGCGGTGGCGTAGACCGGCAGCGCCTGCCGGTGCTCGCGCAGCATCAGGAGGCCGGTGACGTGATCGATCTGCGCATCCATCAGCACCACCCCGGCAATACCTGTGTCGCGCGGCTGGCGCGCCGGCTGCAGCGCCGGCGCGTGGCGCAGCTGGTCGAGGATGTCGGGGGAGGCGTTGACCAGCACCCAGTCTTGTCCCTCGTCGCTCAAGGCGATCGACGACTGCGTGCGCGGCGTGGCGCGCAGCGTGCCGTTGCGTACGCCATCGCAATTGCGGCAATTGCAGTTCCACTGGGGAAAGCCACCGCCTGCGGCCGATCCCAGGACCCGGAGTATTGTCATGGCGCGTATCGATAGGGTTCGTTACGGAGTCGAAGAGCAAAAAGCCCGCCAGCGAGAAAAAAAGGCCCGCGGGGGCGGGCCTTGCCAGATCGGGGCATTCAGGCAAAAGTGCTCAGCGGTTGGCTATGTACATCGTGATCTCGAAACCCAGGCGTAGTTCTTTGTAGGCGGGGGTACTCCAGTTCATGTCTCCTCCTCGGGGGTGGCATAGTTAGTGAATGCATCGCGTCTTCTTGCGGCGAACGTCGCCGCGTTCTTTCCGAGGCAACATCCATGCCCGCAGCGCCGCTGCCGTCCCAGTGTTTTTTTCTCCGTACGCGGGATGGYCACCGCATGCACGTGCGGCAGGCGGGCCCGGCCACCGGCGATCCGTGGCTGGTGCTTCACGGCGGGCCGGGCAGCGGCTGCAGTCCGTCGATGGCGGCATGGTTCGATCCGCTGCGGCACCGTGTGGTCATGCCCGACCAGCGCGGCGCGGGCCGTTCGCGGCCCGCCGGGACGCTGCGCCGGAATACGGCGGGCGCGCTGCTGGCAGACCTGGAGCAGTTGCGCGAGGCGCTTGGCGTCCAGCGCTGGAGCGTGGTGGGCGGATCGTGGGGGGCAGCGCTGGCGCTGGCCTACGCCGCGCGCTATCCCGGCGCGGTGGCGGCTCTGGTCCTGCGGGGCGCTTTCCTGACAGGCCGCGACGATATCCATCGGCTTTTTTCTCCGCGCGGCGGCGCGATGCTGCGGCGCGTCATGGGGAGGGGCGAGCGGTTGTCCGATGCCCGGGCTCGTCTGCTCACTGTGTCGCAAGTGTTGCAAAGTGGCACGACTGTTCAAAAACTGGACACTGCCGGACAGTGGCAGCGCGCCGAACGGCGGATGCTGGGCCTTGGCCAGACGCGGCCGGGGCGGCAGCCGTGGCGCGAGCGCATGGCGGCGGTGGACAAATACCGGATCCAGGCGCATTACCTGCGCCGCCGCGCCGGGCTGGGCAAGCCGGCGTTGCTGAAGGCGGCGTCGCAGATCGGTGCGCGCGACGTGCCGGTGACGTTGCTGCATGGCCGTGCCGATAAGGTCTGCCGGCCGGCCAACGCCCTGCGTTTGAAGGCGGTCATGCCCCAGGCGCGGCTGGTCTGGGTGCCCGGCGGACACTTGCCTGCCGGTGCCATGGCCGAGGCCCTGCGGGCCGCCATCGGTGCGGCGGGCTGCCGGCGGTGACGGATCCCACCCGGCGCGGATTCATGGGCGCCCTGCTGGCGATGGCGCTCGGCGGCGCGGGCCCGGCCGCCGCACTTGGCCGCGTGGTGCTGGCGAGGCTGCAGCCTGGCGTGTATGTGGCCAGCGCAGCCAATGCCGAGGTGGCGCGGACCAATGCCGGGGAGGTGGTGCCGACCCTGGTCCATGTGACCGGAGCCGGGGTGCTGGTGGTCGACCCGGGCCCGCATCTGGCCTGGGGGAACGGGTTGCTGGCGGCGATCCGGGCCGTGACGCCCGAGCCGGTGCGCTGGGTGGTCAACACCCATGCGCATCCCGAGAACGTGCTGGCCAACGCGGCCTTTGCGCGCTTGCGGCCGCGCCCCGCGTTCCTGGCCTCTGCCGCCACCGCCAGCCTGATGCGGCAGCGCTGCGAGGCGTGCCTGGCGCGCCTGGCCGCGCAACTGGGGCCAGCCGCGATGCGCGGCACGCGGATCGTGCTGCCGGAACCCGGCTTGCGGCATGGCGATCGCCTGCAGACCGGCGCCACCGCGTGGGAGGTGCATGTCCACGCGGGGGCGCATAGCGTTTCGGATACTGTGCTGCATGCGCCGCGGCGTCGGCTGTTATGCGTGGGCGGCCTGGCCTACCGCGACCGCGTTCCGGAGATGCAGGAGGCTTCCCTGCAAGGCTGGCGGCGCGCGCTGCGGGCCGTGTCGGCGCTACCCGCCGATCTCGTGGTGGGCACCGCGCCGGGCACGCCGGCGCAAACGCTGGCGCCCACGCTGGCCTACCTGGATGCGTTGGCCGGCGGCGTTGCCGCCGCACTGGAAGCGGGTGGCGATGCGGCGCGCGTGCTCAGCCCGGCGACCGCCGGGCCGTACCGCCATTGGCGCTACTTCGCTTCGCGCCATCCCTTGAATGTGCAGCACGCCTGGCGCGAGCTGGAAGACCTGTGGATGCACGGCGAGCCGCTGGCCTGAGCGCCAGCCGGCGCGCACGGCTGCCGTCTCAGCCATCTTGCTGCGGCAGCGCGTTGGCCTCGTCCAGCTTCCGGTAGACCGTATTGCGAGAGATGCCGAGCGCCTTGGCCGCCGCGGAAATATTGCCGTGGTGCGCCTTGACCGCGGCGACGATGGCCAGCACCTCGACGTCGGCCAGGCGGGTGGGCTGTGGGCCGGGCGCTACCTCCGGGGCGCGCCCGCCGGCCGGCGCGGCATCGGCTTCCAGCGTGGCGCCGTGCGCGGGGTGGGTGGCCTGGCGCGCCAGCCGGTCTTCCAGGAAATCGTCGGGCAGGTGGTCCTCGGTGATCTCCGCCTCGCCTTCGGCCATCAGGCGCGCGGTGCGCAGCAGGTTGCCAAGCTGGCGGATATTGCCCGGCCAGTGATAGCTGCGGAACATCGCCATCACCGAATCCTTGATGCGCGGTCCCCCGTTTGCCTGGCCCTCGCGTAACAGCTTGTCGGCCACCACATCGAGGTCGGTGCGCTCGCGCAAGGCCGGCAGGCGCACCACGAGGCCGTTCAGGCGGTAGTAGAGGTCTTCCCGGAACAGGCCGTTGGCCACCTGCTCGCGCAAATTGCGATTGGTGGCGCAGATCACTGACACGTCGACGTGGATCACCCGGCTGCTGCCCAGCGGCGTGACCGCGCGCTCCTGCAGCGCGCGCAGCATGCGCGCCTGCAGGTGCAAGGGCATATCGCCGATTTCATCCAGGAAGAGGGTGCCGCCGTTGGCCAGCAGCATCTTGCCGATGCCGCCTTTCTTGCGGGCGCCGGTAAAGGCGCCTTCTTCGTAGCCGAACAGCTCGGATTCGATCAGCGTCTCGGGTATCGAGGCGCAGTTGACAGCGATGAAAGGCCCGGCATTGCGCGGGCTGTCGGCGTGGATGGCGCGGGCCAGCAGTTCCTTGCCGGTGCCGGTTTCCCCCAGCACCATGACGGGAATATCCTTGCCGATCACCTTGCGCAGCTTGGTGATGACGCCTTTGATCTGGGCGTCGCCGGTGTCCAGGTCGTCCAGCCCGGCGGGGCGCCGGGCCGGTTGCGCGCCCGCACGGCGGGGCAGGGAGGCGGCATCAGGCATGCAGTGCGCCTCCTCCGCGCTGCCATTGTCGATGGCAGCCGCCGGGACGGACACGGCAGGCGCCTTCCACTCGACGCGTGCGCTGACCTTGACGCCGCTTGGCAGCGGCAGGTGCACGACGCCCCCCGGGGCCTTGCGCTCGGCGTCGAACAACTGCGACAGCGACAGGCCGAACAGCGAGGAGAAGGTGTGCGCGTGCAAGGCGCCGACCGACATCCCAAGCTGGAACTGCGCGCTGCGGTTGGCCGACAGGAAGCGTCCGCCCGGCGTAAAGGAGGCGATGCCTTCGACCAGGGTGCCGATAAACTCCGCGCGCGAGTGGAAACGCACGCACACCATGTCCTGGAAGGCATTGGCGAAAAGCTGGTTCTCGATCATTTGCGCCGACATCCGCACCAGCGCCATGGTGTGCTTGTGGAATCCGCGCTGGTCACCCGTCACATCGAGCGCGCCGACTGTCTTGCCGTACGCATCGAGGATGGGCATGCAGGAGCAGGTGAGGAAGCGGTTGGCCTCCAGGAAATGCTCCGCGCCGTGTACCAGCGTGGCCTTGCTCTCGGCCAGCGCGGTGCCGATGGCGTTGGTGCCCCGGCTTTCCTCGGACCACAGCGCGCCGGGCTGCAAGGCCACCTTGTTGGCCCTGGCGAGGAAGTCGTCGTCGCCCAGCGAGTGCAGGATCAGGCCGGCGGCGTCGGTCAGGATCACCATGCTCTGCGTGTTGACGATCTGGTCGTAGAGCGTCTCCATGACCGGCAGCGCGTGGGTGAACAGCGACTGGCTGCGCTCTATCTGCGTTTTCAGCTCGCTTTGCAGCACCGGGCAGAAGTCTGGCGATTCATAGGGCCGCAAGCCATAGGCTTCGGATCGCAGGTGGGCCTGGGCGATCAGGTCTGGCCGGTCGCCCTCCGCCGGGTTGCCCGTTGCCGCCGGCGGGACGCCGGCCGCTTGGAAAGTCATTTTTCTGTCTCCTGTGGAAGTCGCCCGCGATCTGTGCACGGGTCGCTCCGGGTCCTGGCGTGGTCGACATGGCCCGAAGTGTTGCTTCATGAAGCAAAACGCTTGCCAGGGTGTTGCATTCCAGGGCACTGGTTCCGGCGTGCTGTGTCACACGCCTGCCATTTGCCGGGGCCTCGTCCGGTTTATGGCCCACTTTGCGCTTGGTATGGCTTTTGCGGAAGTCACCTTCAAAACATAGTTCAACAACTGGAGGTGACACTGATGAAAACACCACGCCGCACACTTGCCCTGATTGCCATCTGCACGCTTCTGGCCGGGGCGCTACCCCAAGCGGCCTCGGCCCATGGGGACGTCACACCGCAAGCAGTGGACACCAAGACACTACCGCAACTCGGCGAAGAATGGCGTCCGGATAATCCATACAGGACGGGCGAAGCGCAGCAGGAAGCACTGCGTATCGGCTCCTCGGCCTACAACCAGAACTGCGCGCGCTGCCATGGGCTGGAAGCGGTGTCGGGCGGCATCGCGCCGGACCTGCGCAAGCTGGACAGCGATTGCGCGTCGCTGGCCAACGCCAGGAAGAAGCAGGAATGCATGGGCGAGGTCTCGCAGTACTTCACCACCACCGTGCGCAAGGGGCGCACGCGAGACGGCCGGGTCTACATGCCACCGTTCGATGGCGTGCTGAGCCAAGAAGCGGTCTGGTCCATCAAGACCTATCTCGAATCGCGGCACGAGTAAGGGCTGCGGGCCCGCCCGCGCTTCCACCGCATTCCCGCATTCCCTGATTCACAAACACAAAGATCAAGAAAACCAGGAGACCTCCCATGCGCGCCAGCCCTTTCCGGGACGCCGCTCCCTCCCTGCCGGCCCCCGCCGGCTCCCATCGCCTGGCCGGCGCACTGCTGGCGCTTGCCGCGCTCGTCTGCGTCCAGCCGTCGCTGGCCGATATGGCCAGGATCCGCCAGAGCGGGACCTTGAAGGTGGCCGTCTATAAGAGTCTGCCGCCATTTTCCACGGCAGCGGGCAACCCGTTGCCGGGCATCGACGTGGCGCTGGCGAAGGCCCTGAGCAAGCAGATGGGGCTGTCGGTGTCGCTGCTGCCGTTCGATGCTGACGAGAACATGTCGGATGACCTGCGCAATATGGTGTGGCGTGGCCATTACCTGGGCTATGGCCCGGCGGATGTGATGCTGCATGTGCCGGTGGACCGTGCGTTCATGCGCGCGAACGACAAGGCGCTGATCTTCGCGCCTTATCACCGCGAGATGTTCGTGCTGGTCCACGACCGCGAGCGTGTCTCCGAGGTCCGGCAGCTGGAGGATCTGGCCGGCCAGCCTACCGGCGCGGAAGCGGGCTCCGCCGGTGCCAATGCCCTGTTGTCCGGGGCGCAGGGCGCGCTGCGCGACAAGGTCAAGATTTATGCCGGGCCGGACGAAACGCTGCGCGCGCTGTTCGCCGGCGAGATCGCCGCGGCGATGGTCACGCGCTCGCAATACGAAAGCGCGCTCAAGGCGGCCGGCCAGTCCGCCGCGCGCTTCGCCACGGTGGACGTTGCCTCGCCGCTGCTGCCCGCGCGCGGCTGGGCCATCGGCATGGCGGTCAAGGCGGACGAGGGCGAACTCGCGGAGTCGCTGCAGAACGCGCTGGACGCGATCCGCCGCAGCGGCGAGCTGCAGCAGATCTTTGCCCAGTACGGTGTGTCGCTGCAAACGCCGTGAGATTCTCCAGCGGCTGGGCGTGCGGTATGAAACCGGGCGTCAAGTGGGGCGTGGTCCCCGGTCAGGCGCTACGCAATCTCAAGCAGCGACTTAGGTTGGCCGCTGGTCAGCGCTACTCGTCGAACAGGTCCGGCCCGAACACTTCATAGTGAATGCGCGTCTCCGGGATGTCCAGGTTCTGGAGGGCATCGTGCTGCATCCGCATGAACGGGATCGGTCCGCAGATGTAGTAGTCAGCGTCCGGCAGCATGATGGAATCCTTGATCAAACTGACGTCGACCAGACCCTCGTAATCGAAATCCTTACCCTGGACGTCTTCCGGGAGAGGCTCGTTATAGAACACAAGCAGCTTGAAGTTGGCGTGCTCATGCGATGCTTCGCGCAGACGGTTGCGCATGGCCTGCACCGCACTATTGCGGGCGCCATGCACGAACACTACCTGCCGCGGCGGTTCCTGAAGCGCCTTCTTCAGCATGCTGACCATGGGGGTCAGCCCTACGCCGCCGCTGATCAGCACGATCGGGGACCTGGCATTTACGTCGATGTAGAAGCTGCCGTACGGCGCGGCGAGCCTGACCTCGTCGCCAACACCGACGTGATCGTGCAGCAGGCAAGAGACATAACCCGCCGGCGTCGTGCCGCCACTCTCGCGCTTCACCGATATCCGGTAACTTCGCCCGTTCGGCACATCGGAGAGGCTGTACTGCCGAATCTGCTGCAGGCCAAGAGAGGGCACCTGGATCGCGACGCTGGTGTACTGGCCAGGCTCGAAATTCACCACCGGGCCGCCATCGGCCGGTTCCAGGATGAACGAGGTGATGACGTCGCTCTCAGGCCGCTTCTCGCGGACGATGAATGTGCGCCAGCCTTTCCAGCCGCCATCCTGCTCGGCGGAGCGCTCGTACAACTCGCTTTCGATACCCATCAGGATGTCAGCCAGGTTCCCGTACGCCTGCGCCCAGGCGGAGATGATCTCGCCGGTCGCCGCATCCCCGAGAACATCCTTGATCGCGCCGAGCAGGTGTTCACCGACGATCGGGTATTGCTCCGGCCGCACGCCAAGACTTGCGTGTTTGTTTGCGATGTTTTTCAGAACGGCCGAGAGACTCTCGGGATTCTCGATATTCGCGGCGTAGGCATACACTGCGCGCGCCAGGGCCTGCTGCTGCTGCCCTTGTTCCTGGTGCGCCATATTGAAGACGTTCTTGAGTTCCGGGTGCGCCTCGAACATGCGTTTATAGAAACGCTGGATGATGGCGTATCCGTGTTCCGCCAGCACCGGGGCGGTGGATTTGACGATGTCCTTGGTCTTCTGGGTGAGCATTGCATCGTTCCTTCGAAGATTGGCAACAGGTGTGAACCACACCCGTTCAAAGTCTATACCTCACCCGGCTTCGGGGGGGATGCGGCAACCCTTGTGCAGCCAGTCATGTACGCCGTAGCGAACTCGCGATCGCGCGCGTATCAGAGGGGCATTGGCTCACCCCCGAATGCTTCAAGCTCGCGCGCGAGGCTTTGCGCGGCCAGTTCGACCAGTGCGCGTCCCTTTTCCGGTGTCGCCTGTCCCGGGTCGGAACCGATGCGCCCGTCCGGGAACCGCGCACGAAAGTCGAGCGCCTCCCGGATGGGACCCGATGGGGCGATTTGGGGTGTATAGCGGGCCGACTTCACGGCGGCGGGGAAGGCCCACTGTGTAATGGCAATCTCGGAAGGCGTGGCGTGAGAGCCATGGCCGGTCGGGAACTGCTCGCGCGCGAGCTCGTTGACGCCTGCCAGGTCCCACCAGTTGCACAGCTTCAGTGCGAATCCGGCGCGGCGCCGGGAAAAACTGGCTTCGGCATAGATCTCGGAGAACGCGGCCTCGATGGAGGCCACATTGCCGCCATGGCCGTTGAGGAACAGGATTTTCTCGAATCCGTGCCCCACCAGTGAGCGGGTCCAGTCACCGATCGCGGCAATGAAGGTCGACGGGCGCAGCGAGATGGTGCCGGGAAAGCCGAGGTGATGCTGGGCCATGCCAATGTTGAACGTCGGCGCCACCAGGATATCGGCTGTCTTTTCCGCCTCGCGCGCAATGATCTCCGGGCAAAGCCAGTCGGTGCCAAGAAGCCCCGTTGGCCCGTGCTGCTCGTTGGAACCGATTGGCACGACAATCACGCGGCTGCGCTTGAGAAACTGTTCGACTTCGGCCCAGGTGGATAGATGTAAAAGCATGGTTGCTCCTTCTTTCGTGTGTTCCTCTCGGAACCTTGTATGTGGTTTGCAGTGGACTACCGGCGCTCAGGCAACTTGTTGGCGAGGAGGATCAGCGAGGCGATCAGCGGCATCAACGCCATGACCAGCACGCCAGGATGCAGGCTGCCGGTCGCGGTCTTGGCCCACCCGATGATGGCCGGGCCCCAGAAGCCGCCGGACAAGCCGATCGTGTTGATCAGCGCAATGCCGCCGGCTGCCGCCGGGCCCTTGATGTACTCGGCCGGCATGGCCCAGAACACCGTGTAAGTCATCCAGAGCGCGGTGGTGCCGAGCGTAAGCAGGACAAGCGACAGACCGAGATTGCCGTCTGCGAGTGCCGACCCGGCGAGCAACAGGGCAGCGAAGAAGGCGGGCACTGCGCTGTGATATCGGCGCTCGCCCTTTTGATCGGAGCGGCGCCCCATGTAGTACATGCCGAATGCGGCGCCAAGGTATGGCAATGCGGTGTACCAGCCGAGCTGCACGGTATCGGCCACGCCCTGCGCCCTGATCAGGGTCGGGAGCCAGAAGCTCATGGCATAGATGGCCGCGATAATGCAGAAGTACGCAAGGGCGAGCACATAGACCCTCGCATCCCGTGCCACCGCCATGAACGAGTGCTTGTGCGCGACGGATACCCCGAGCTCAGCTGCCAGAAAACGTTTTTCCTGGTCCGTCAGCCAGGCCGCATCCGCGGGGCGGTTCGGCACGAGCGACAGTGCAAGGAACCCCAGCAATACGCAGGGGATGGCCTCGATCAAGAACATCCACTGCCAGCCGGCGAGGCCGGCGGTGCCGGACATGGTGGTTATCAGCCACGCCGAAGCGGGTCCTCCGACAATGCCGCCGATCGGTCCCGCCAGGAAGACGATCGCGATGGCGCGCCCCATGCGCTGCGGTCCGTACCAGCACGACAGGTAGTAGATCATGCCCGGGGCAAAGCCTGCCTCAAAGATGCCGAGCAGGAAGCGCATGGCATAGAACGTTGGCACATCACGCACGAAGAGCATGCAGGCGGACGTGATGCCCCACAGCACGAGGATCCGGCTGAACGTCTTGCGCGCGCCCACGCGAGGCAGCAGCAGGTTGCTTGGCAGCTCGAACAGTACATAGCCGAGAAAGAAGATGCCTGCACCCACGCCGTAAGCGGCGTCGGAGAAGCCGAGGTCGCTTTGCATCTGCAGTTTGGCAAAGCCGATGTTGACCCGGTCGAGATAGGCAAACAGGTAACAGATCAGGAGGAACGGCAGCAGGCGCCAGTTGATCTTGTTGTAGAGCGTCGAAGTGTCGTCGACGGCGCTTTCGTTCGGAATGACTAACATGCCGGTCTCCAGTGCGTTGTGTTTGATGCCGCTTATCCAGTCCGCCGATGGTGACAGAGCCGGGGGTTCCGACCAACAGTAAGCGGGCTCACGCTTCGTTCTAATCTGAGCAACGCAACCCATCCGTATCGCATGGTGAAGATGGCCGGAGTCAGGCCCGGTCGTCATGGCGGGGGATGGCCGGGCAGGCGCGATGAAGTTCATGTATGGTTGCCTCCTGCCCATCACATTGGCTCAATTGTGTTTCGACATGCGAGAGATCAATCAGCTGCGATTACGATACTTCCGTGAGGTTCTGGCGCACGGCACCATTCGCGGGGCGGCGGACAGCCTCAATACGTCACCCTCCGTGATCACTCGACAGATCAGGCTGCTTGAAGAAGAACTGGGCGCTACGCTGTTCGAACGCCAGTCGCGCGGTGTGAAACCGACGGAGGCGGCCGCGCATCTGCTCGAGTTCTGGCGCGGCTACCGTTCGCATCAGGAGAATCTCGAGGACCAGCTGCACGCGCTGAAGGGATTGCAGCAGGGCAAGGTCCAGGTGGCCATGAGCGAGGGCTATGTCGATGCGCTCGTCAACGAAGTCCTTGCGCCGTTTTGCGCGCGGTACCCGATGCTGGATATCAGCATGGAGATCCTGCCAGTCGACGATGTCCTGAACGAAGTCGCTGAAAGCCGCGCCCACATCGGCCTTGCCTACAATCCACCGCCTCACCCGCGCATCGAGTACCGTGCCAGTTCTCCGCAGCCCGTGGTGCTGCTGGTTCGTCCCGATCACCCGCTGGCGTTGCGCGGCGGCGAAGCCAGCATCCGCGATGTGCTGTCATACCCGCTCGCGCTGATGCCGGAGTCCTTTGGCATCGGGCACGCCGCGAAGATGCTGGAGTTCGCGGAGAACATAAAGATCCGCCCGACGCTCGTCACCAACTCGTTGACGGCGCTGAAGCAATTTGTCGCCTATGAGAACTTCATTACGCTGATCGGAGAATTCGCGGCGTATCGCGAGATCGCTGCCGGGAGCCTGGTCACCGTACCGATCAATCATCCATTGCTCAGGGGCACCCAGGCGCGGTTGCTTGTGAAGACCGGCCGGCCCCTGCCTGCTGCGGCATCCGAGTTCCTTGAGCACATTACGCGCCGCATGTCGATGTTTGCCGCCAGCCGGAAGGCATCGGACAAGCAGTAGCCGGCGGAGCCGGCAAGGCAGATTCCCTTGACGGAAACGGTTATCCGAAAGTGAAGACGAAGGCCTGGACGCCCGGGTCCAGGAAACGGATGTCGAAGGTGTGCTCGCCGACCTTTCCCGGCTGGCGAACGAGTTGGTAGAGCCTGGTCTGCGTGACGGTGCCGTTGCCATCCGGGTCGGTATCGGTACCGTGGCTGGCACCGGGCGCCTTGCCGTCGACCAAGACACGGAAGCGCACCGGCGTGCCGTCGGCGCCGGGGCCGAGCACGAGGTGCAGGTCACGCGCGCGGAAGCGGTAGGCGATGCCGCCGCCGGCGCGGTTGAGCGTGGCTTGTTCGGCGTCCACGGTCCAGTTGCCGCTCAGGCCCCAGCTATTCAGGCGCGGCTCGGCGATCGTGTAGTCGCGTGCGGTGCCGGCGCGCAGGCCCTCGGGCGACGCGAAGCCGGATGCCTGCTGGTAGCCGATATAGGTCTCCCGCGAGCGCACGTTGTCCAGGTCTGGCGCCGCTTGCGCACCGGACGTGTCGAATTTGACCGGCGCGGTGCCGGCCTTTTGCGCACCGGCTTCCTTCAGCAAAGCCTGAATGACAGCCTCGGACTGTTCATAGCCGCCCTCGCCGAACTGGTGGTGGCGAATCTGCCCGCTGGCATCGATGAAGTACAGCGCCGGCCAGTAGCTGTTGCCGAACGCCCGCCAGATCCGGAAGTCGCCGTCCACCGCGACCGGGTAGCGGATCTTGAATTGCTCCACGGCCCGGCGCACGTTGCCGACACGCTTCTCGAAGGCAAACTCGGGCGTATGCACGCCGATGACCACCAGCCCCTGGTCCTTGTATTTTTCCGCCCAGGCGCGGATATAGGGGAGCGTGCGAATGCAGTTGATGCAGGAGTACGTCCAGAAATCCACCAGGACGCAGCATGAGGCAACGGAAAGGAAGCTGGCGGCGATTCCGCTGATCCCGGTTCCCGCCATCACGCTGGATGGCACGGCCGATGGCGTCGTCCCGGCAACCGACGGCAAAGCCAGCGCCGCACGGTTTGCCGGGCCGCGCATTCATCGGCAGATTCCGGGTGTCGGCCACAACTTGCCGCAGGAAGCACCCGAGGCCTTTGCCGACGCGGTGACAGAACTCGTGCGCGGCGGCAGATGGCGCACGTGAGTGGCGCGCGAAGGCAGGCGGCATTGGACTGACTGGCGCACGAGATGTCCGCCCCGCCCACGCGGGCCGGGCGGCGTTCAATGGCGCCCTGGCGTGCTCTAGTGACCAGCGCTCTGCCCGCCGTCGACATGCAGGATTTCGCCAGTTACGAAGGGCGCCGAATCCAGATACAGGATGGCGTCCACGATATCGCTCATCTCGCCCATACGGCCTACCGGATGGAGTGCCCCGAGCGCGGCATGGGTTTCCGGCGGGTGCATCGAGGACTTGATGATTCCCGGCGAGACGGCATTCGCGCGAATGCCACTCTTGGCGTATTCGATGGCGAGCGATTTCGTGGCCGCGTTCAGTCCGCCCTTGGTCAGCGATGCCAGTACAGAAGGCACGCCGTTGATGGCGTGGTCGACCAGGCTGGTGGTGACGCTGATCACGTGGCCGCTCGACCTCTTCTCCATTTCGGCGATGGCGAGCTGCGTGATGTAGAAGAAGCCCGCGAGGTTCACGCCCGTTTTCGCCGCGTAGTCTTCGGCGGTGTACTGGGTAAAGGGCTTCGCGATGAAGATGCCGGCGTTGTTGACCAGCGTGTCGATGCGGCCGAAGCGTGCCACGGCTTCGGCGATGACGCGCCGGGCGGTGGCCGGATCGGCGATGTCGCCTGCGACCGTCAGGATGTTGTCATCATCCGATGGCTTGATGGATCGCGCCGTTGCAACAACGCGGTAGTCGCGCTTGCGGAAAGCCTTGACCACCTCTGCGCCAATACCTTGCGATGCACCAGTAACGACGACGACTTTTTGCGATGTGCTCATGATAAACCTCGATACAAGTTGATTCGGCTCTCTTGCCGATCGGGCCGGCGGCACCGATTGGTCCTAAATCTAGTTGAATCGATGCTGAGTTCGAATACCCGCCATGGACAAAGAGTCTTGCCTGACGGGAACAAATCAGGCGCAAAGCCAGTGCCCGCACCGATCTGTCCGTCTGTTGAGCGTGCGGGAACGCCGGCGCACCGGCTCGACAGTCTCACGGGCCGGGAGATGGCAGGAACGGCGGCGCGCAAGGGGTGCGCCACATGCCGTGCGCCTTGCGATTGCCAACGCGGATAGCAGGCATCGGGAACTGCGGATGCCACGTTGGCCGGAAGCCCGGCGCATTTCGATTTACACCATGTAACAACCCATGTGCTGTGCGGCGGGCTAATCGGCGGACCGATTGAACCTATATTTTCCGCACGGACGACGGGTAGTCATCCGCTTCGTTGGAAATGCGGCACCCCGCTCATGTGAGGAATCAGTGCGTGCCGCGCAGCTCCGACCGGGCCCCCGGCGCGATGCCATCGTCGGACCTGCCACCCAACCCGGACACATCCCAGATACAAGTAATTCGTATCCTGGAAATCAAAGCCAACCTCAAAAAAGGGGAATTAAGCATGTCTGAAGAGATTAACCCTGACCGTCGTCGCTTCCTTGGTGCCGCGGCTGTYGGAATCGGTGCCTTGGAGTTGGGCCTGACCGGACTCGCTCGTGCGCAGTCGAGTCCTGCCGGGCAGTCTGTTCCAGTCGCCGCCTCGGCGACGTCCGGTGCGTCGTTCGGCAACCTCAGGCAGATCGAAGCCGGTGTTCTCAGCGTCGGCTATGCCGAGGTTGGACCGCACGATGGTCCCGTCGTTATCCTGCTGCACGGCTGGCCGTACGACATTCACAGTTACGTCGATGTGGCCCCGCATCTGGCAGCCGCTGGCTACCGGGTCATTGTTCCGCATACGCGCGGTCACGGCACGACGCGGTTTCTCTCCGACAAGACATTCCGCAATGGCCAGCAATCGGCAGTTGCGCTCGACACCATTGCATTGATGGACGCACTCAGGATCGACAAGGCGGTTCTCGCCGGATACGACTGGGGATCGCGGACGGCTTGTGTCATCGCAGCGCTGTGGCCGGAGCGTTGCAAAGCCATTGTTTCCGCCAATGGCTACATCATCAATAACCTTGAGTTCAACAAGCGCCCGTTGCCGCCGAACGCCGAGCACGCATGGTGGTATCAGTTCTACTTCGCTACGGAACGCGGCAAGGCCGGCCTCGAGGCTAACCGGCGTGATTTCGCCAAGGTTATCTGGAAGGAGAATTCCCCTAAGTGGAACTTTGATGATGCAACGTTCGACCGTACGGCGGCGTCCTTCGACAACCCGGACTATGTGGCGATTGTGATTCACAACTACCGTTGGCGACTCAGTCTTGCCGGGGGCGAGCCCCAATACGACAGTATCGAGAAGCGCCTGGCCACAGGCCCGGCGATCACGGTGCCGGCGATCACGATCGACGGAGATTCGAACGGCGTCGCACCGGCTACGGATGGTAGTACTTACGCGAAAAGGTTCACAGGCAAGTACGCGCATCGGATTGTCAAAGGTGCGGGCCACAACCTTCCACAGGAAGCGCCAAAGGCCTTTGCGGATGCCGTAATCGAAGTCGCCCGCTACTAGCGGGCGCGGGTCGGGGGACGTTCCGGATCGCCTGTGCCGGGACGGTCCCTCTCGTGGATCGGCGCGGCCCCCGCGTCGATCTGTTTTTCCGGGGGGCGGCGGTTGCTGGCGTGATCCGGGCTTGCACAGGGTTATTTGCGATCGGAAAGGAGCTTCTGTATGGCCGCTTCCGTTTCCTCGTAGTGTCCTTCGCCAAAATGCTGGTAGACGATCTTGCCGCTGGCATCGACAAGATAGAGGGCGGGCCAGTATTGGTTCCTGTAGGCGTCCCAGATGACATACGCGTTGTCCTGCACGACCGGATACCGGATGTCGAGGCGCTTGAGAGCAGCCTGTCCGTTCGAGGTCGATTTCTCGAACGGGTACTCGGGCGTATGCACGCCGACCACCATCAGCCCATTGTCCCGGTATTTGTCGTACCACTGCTTGACGTGCGGGAGCGTGTTGATGCAGTTGATGCAGGTGTAGGTCCAGAAATCGACAAGCACCACCTTGCCGCGCAGTGCGGAGATTGTCAGCGGCTCGGTGTTCAGCCACTTCGCGTTGGCGGGAAACTCCGGCGCCTTGCCATGGTCGGCAGGCGAGGGGGCTATCGCACTGCCGTGTGTTGCTGCGAGTAGGGATACGGCTGCGATACAGGCACGAATCGAGCGGTGCATGAGTCAGACTCCGAGGTGGATTGAGGGGAAAGAGTTGGTCAGCCAGGCTACGGCAATCACGTCATACTGGAAGTACATGGCAACGGCGGTTGCGGCGACAATCGCGCCAAAGCCGCGCTGCAAATGATGTGCATGGCGGGCGACCTTGCGGCCGCGGGTGGTCACGAACCGGCCGCCGTAGGCAATGGCCAGCATGGGAATCGCGGCGCCCGCGGCGAACAGCGTGAGGAGCTTTGCGGCACGCCCCAGGTCCTGCGCCCTGGCGACCAGTGCGAGGATGGAAGCCAGTACCGGCCCCGCGCACGGCGTCCAGACCACGCCCAGCGTCGTACCTAGCACGAAGCCGCCAACCATGCCATTGCCTGCCCGGGCACCGACGCCGGCAAGGCGGTCGATCACGGCGCCAAACGGCGTCATGAGCCGGTCGAATAGCCGCGGCCAGATTCGAGCGAGCCCGGATGCGAACAGAATCAGGATGGAGACATCCCGGATCAGGCCGTGCACGTCACCGAGAGAGCTCGAAAGTGCACTGAATGCAATGCCCACCGAGGAGAACGCGGTGACGAACCCCAATGCGATTGACAGCGGACGCAGAGGATTTTGCTCGCCGATGGACGTGCTCACCACCATCGGCAGCACGGGAAGCACGCATGGGGACGCGATCGTCAGCACGCCGGCCGAAAATGCCAGTATGAGTTCGATCATGGCCGGCTCCGGCAAAGCCCCGGCAAGGCGCGCCCGGTGATTTCCGCTCTGCGGCGCCGCTGCGGTAAATGGGGTAGGGTGGCGGTTGTTGAAGTCACGAATGCCTCCGGTGTTGACGCGATGGCGCTATTGCAACGCTCGCGCGTATGCCGGATGTTTCGGGAAACGGCCGGAAATGAAATGTTTCTTGTCCGCGGGCGGTCCAGATACATGACGATACAAAGCGCCACGGAGGCAACGGCACAATGGCATCAAGGCGCGGGCTGCGCGCCGCGATCCTGGAGGGGAAACGAAAATGAAGCGTTCACTGCTGCTCGCCACGATGATCTTGTCCGCACTCGCGTATGAGCTTCGCGCAGGTGCGACCTGCCGATGGGCTTTCTCCAGACCGCCTGTTCTGCGCCTGACGGGCGCCGCACGGCGACGGCGTGTTCGCCCTGTGACCGGCAACCACCCTGCCAATCTGACGGTGCGCCATGACGCAGCCTGACCATATCCTTATCGTGGACGACGACCGGGAGATCCGTACGCTGGCGGCCGAGTATCTCGAACGCAGCGGGATGCGTGTGACCCTTGCGGCGAACGGACGCGAGATGCGCGCGGCCTTGGACAAGGGCGCGGTGGATCTCGTCGTGCTGGACCTGATGCTTCCCGGCGAAGACGGACTGACGTTGTGCCGGGACTTGCGCGCAAGCGAACGCAAGAACATGCCAGTGCTGATGCTTACTGCCCGCAACGAGGAGGCCGATCGTATCCTGGGGCTTGAGATGGGCGCGGACGACTACCTCGTCAAGCCATTCGCGGCGCGCGAACTGCTGGCCAGGATACGTTCGGTGCTGCGGCGCACGCGCATGCTGCCCCCCAACCTGCAGATCACCGAAGCGGCTACCGTGCTGGCTTTCGGCCCCTGGCGGCTGGATACGACCGCGCGGCACCTGCTCGACGATAACGACGTCATCGTCGCCCTCAGCGGCGCGGAGTACCGGCTACTGCGGGTCTTCCTCGACCATCCGCAGCGCGTGCTGAACCGGGACCAACTGCTCAACCTGACGCAGGGACGCGAAGCCGAACTGTTCGAGCGCTCCATCGACCTGATGGTGAGCCGCCTGCGGCAGCGTCTGCGCGACGATGCCAAGGAGCCCCGCTATATCAAGACGGTGCGCAGCGAGGGCTATGTGTTCGCGGCGATGGTGGAGATTCGGGAGGCGCGCACATGAGCCGCCCGGACGGGATCCTGCGAGGATGGCCGCGCACGTTGTTTGCTCGCCTGATGGTGATACTGCTGATCGGCCTCGTGCTGGCGCAAGGGCTTGCCTTCAGCCTCGTGCTGCGGGAGCGTTCGCAGGTCGCCGACAGGTTGATGCTGGGCAACCTCGGGCGCGATGTGGCCAGTTCCGTTGCCATCCTGGACATGATGCCGGCGGATAAGCGGCCGGCCTGGCTCGATCGGCTGGGGCGCCGAAACTACAGCTATCTGCTCAACGCCGGCACGGCCGGCGGCGACCCGCCAGCCTTGCAACTATCCCAGGAAGCCGTCGCGACGATCGCAGAGGCACTGGGGGAGCGTTACGATGTGACGGCAAATACACTGTCTGCAGATGGGGCGCAATTCCAGGTGCATTTGCGCCTGAGCGACGGCAGTCCGCTCACCATTGATGTCCATCCGGCGCCAACGGGATTGTCGGCCTGGTTGCCGGTGCTCCTGTGCGTTCAACTGGCGCTGCTGGCAGGCTGCGCTTGGATCGCCGTGCGCCTGGTAACGCGGCCGCTGAAGCAACTGGCGGCAGCCGCGGAGAATCTGGGGCCCGATCTGAAGGCCGACCTTATCCCCGAGCGCGGGCCGGCCGAGGTCGTACACGCCGCGGCGGCCTTCAACGCCATGCAGCAGCGCATCGCCGGGTATCTCGCCGAGCGCGTGCAAATTCTCGCGGCGATCTCCCACGACTTGCAGACGCCCATCACGCGAATGCGGTTGCGCCTGGACTTGATGGAGAGATCCGAGACGCAGGACAAGCTTTACAGCGATCTTCGCGCGATGGAGCATCTGGTCCGCGAGGGYRTCGCCTATGCGCGCACGCTGCATGGCAGCGCGGAAGCGCTGGCCCGCGTGGACCTCGATGCACTGCTGGACAGCCTGGCTTGTGACTATCGGGACGGTGGGCATGCGATTACCCTGGACGGCAAGGTCGGCGCACCGGTACTGACGCGCCCACAGGCGCTGCGTCGCATCCTGACGAACCTCGTGGACAACGCGCTCAAGTTCGGCGGCGACGTGGATATTGCTGTGTTCCGGGAGGCGGAAGGCAGTCTTGCCATTGCAGTGCGGGATCGCGGTCCCGGCATTCCCGAAGCCGAGCTTGAACGGGTCATGCAGCCGTTCTATCGCCTCGAGACGTCCCGGAACAGGGGGACGGGCGGTACGGGCCTGGGGTTGGCGATTGCGCAGCAACTGGCGCAGGCCCTTGGCGGGCGGCTCATACTCTCCAATCGGCAAGAGGGCGGCCTTCAGGCCAGGCTCACCCTGCCTGCACAGGCATAGCGGGCTGTTCCGGCGCGCGGCGCCTCGTTTCCAGCGACGGCAGGCTGGGTGGGCTGCACGTCGCGTTTAGCGTTTAGCGGTTGGCGTTTGGTGTCTGGTGTTTGGCATGAAGCACTTCGTGCCGCGTCCCGACAAGGTGCGGTCCGTGCCGTCCTCCGGTCCGGGTCCAGTCTCTCCGCCCTCGGCCGCCGTTTCTTCATTCCCTCCTCCTCGCTGCCGCGACGGACGATTTTGTATTCGTTTGTATCGCTTGCCCAGTGCGATACGTGTGCTCACAGTGCCACGGCGAAATCGCTACGGGCCAGATACATCGGTCGCCTTAAATGCTTCCTGTAGCGCGGCGGCGGCAACCAAGACCAGATCATCCCGCCCGCGCCGCAACACCGTCCGCGCCGGACACCGGCGCAACTGCCCTACACGAACCTGGATAAGCATCATGAAAATCATCAACGTCACAATCTTTGCCAAGCGCCTTGTCTCGATCGTTGCCCTTTTGGCCGCCGCCGGTGGGGTACAGACTGTGTCCGCAGCCGAGCTGGCTTCGGATCATGGCGCTGGCCCAAGCGCAGCCGCCGCGCGCAGCGTAGAGCGGGACCCGTTCACTGACGGCGCGCGTAGTGGCGAGCGTGACGTCTACACGGATGGCGCCCGTTATGTCGATGGCACCGCGCGATTCGTCGCGGGCCTGGATCGCGTTGGCGTCTCCGCTTCGCCCGCCCGCGGCTCAGATGCCGCTGCCGACAGCGCTGCCATGCTCGCCCGCATCAGCAACCGTGACGGCTATACCGAAAGCGAACACGCTGCAGATCCCCGCTTGGCCGCATAGCACGTCCCGTCACTCCGATGACCGCCCGGATTGATCGCATACGATTGATAAACAGCCTTTTAAATTTCCAGTAAGAAATCCATCATGACCCAACTCGAAAATGTACTCTACACCGGCAAAACCCACACCTCCTCCGGTGGGCGGAACGGCACGTCCCGCAGCTCTGATGGCCGCCTGGACATTCAGCTCTCGTCTCCCGGCACCGCCGGCAGCGGCACCAATCCGGAGCAGCTGTTTGCCGCTGGCTGGTCGGCCTGTTTTATCGGTGCGATCGGGATCGCGGCTGGCAAAATGAAGGTCACTCTCCCGGCCGACCTGGCCATCGACGCGGAAGTGGACCTGGGCACAGCCGGCGGCGCCTACTTCCTTCAAGCGCGTCTCAATGTCAGCCTCCCGGGTCTGGAGCACGAAGTCGCCCAGGCGCTGGTGGACGCCGCGCACCAGACGTGCCCGTACTCCAAAGCCACAAGCGGCAACATCAACGTCGTGATCAACCTGGTCTGAGCCAGCGTTTTCATAAATCCGGCCTGCCCGTGCTTATCGGGCAGGCAACCTTTCCACATCCTCTTGAACTCGCACCAGAACGCTCGACTTCCAGATGATTCGAAATCGAGCGGGCTTGTTGGAACCCGGTTCCAGGCAAAACCCTATGCGTTACGCGCGGACGAAATTCTTGTCCATGGAATAGACCGGCCTGCGTGACCCTGGCGGCGCTGGAAGGGATAACGCAACCGATCGGAGACTGGCGCGCGGGCGCCGTGTGGGGCCTCAGCCATGCAAGACCCGTGAGGCGTCAAGTTACTGTGGCCGGCGAAGTCCTGGACGCGAGGGTGAAGGCCACTCGGATTTATTCCGTCGTGTAGCAAGTGATGTTCCACGTCGGCGGCTTATCGGGGCGGCACCGGAGCCTATAGTTTAGCCAAAGCGGAATGCCGATCGTCTACATCATATGTCCGGCATGGAGGATCGGATTCCGCATCCGCGGCAAGGCGGTTCCCGTTGTTGAACAATGAAAGCGGTGGCATCTACGGCCGCCATGCCGAGCCAATCAATTAATCAATCATTCTTGAGATGTCTTTGTTCAGCCGTAACCATTGAGGAGCCGAAATGTCCGTGGAATCCAAACTCGCAGATCTTGGCCTTGCGCTGCCGCAGCCGCCGCAGCCCCTGGGCAGCTACACCGCGACCAGTGAAGCAGGCGACCTTCTTTTTATATCGGGGCAACTCCCGCTTCGGGAGGGCCGCGTCATTTTTCAAGGGCGCGTTGGCGAAGTCCTGACCGTGGAGCAAGGCAAGCAGGCGGCTGAACTGGCCGCTTTGAACGTTCTGGCGCAAATCAGGCACTACCTTGGCGGATTTGAGCGGCTGGATCATATCGTGCGCGTCGAAGGCCATGTGAGCAGTGCCGAGGGCTATTTCGATCAACCCGCGGTGATCAACGGCGCCTCGGATTTGTTTGCCGCCGTGCTGGGTGAAAAGGCCGGCCATGCACGTTCGGCGTTCTCGCATAACCAGCTGCCTGCCAACGCCGCTGTCGTGCTGGTAGTCATCGCGAAGATAAGGCCGGCGCAGTAGCTCAGTGCGCGAACTTCTCCACCAGGAAATCGACGAAGGTTCGCACGCGCAGCGACAAATGGCGCGCGTGCGGGTAGAGCAGGATGAACGGCCGGGTGGCCCCGCCATACTCCGGCAACACCTCCACCAGATTCCCCTCGCGCAGGTCAGACTCCACCACGAATCGATAGGTCTGAAACAATCCCGCTCCTGCGCGCGCCAGCGTAGCGCCGCCGAGCACGTCCTCGGAGCATCCGTAGCTTCCCGTTGTCGCGATGTCGATGTGTTTCCCTTCATGACTGAAGGTCCAGGCCAACCGCCGTCCACTGCTGGGAATATCGAACTGAATGCACTCGTGCGTGTGCAACTCGTCAAGCGTAGTCGGTTTGCCCGCGCGCTTGAGATAGCCCGGCGTAGCGACGACCACGAGTTCCGCGTCCTCCAGTTTCCTGGCGATGAGCGTGGAGTCCTCGGGCGCCTTGCCACGGACCGACAGATCGTAGACGTCGTCTGCGAATTCGACGTTGCGATTGCTGATATGGGTTTCGACGGAAACATCGGGGAAGCGCCGATGGAATTCCGGCAGCACCGGTAGCACCCGGTAGTGCGCATATGGGGTTGGCAGGCTGATGCGCAGCAGACCTGCCGGACTCCCGTGTTGACCGCTCACTTGCCGCTCGGCATCGACCAGTTGCGCCAGCGCGTTGCGAGATTGCTCGAAATAGATCCGGCCTTCATCCGTCAACCTTATCTGGCGTGTCGTCCTGACAAAGAGGCGTACACCCAGACGCGATTCCAGGCGGGAAACGGAGCGGCTTACTGCTGCCGGCGTCACGCTGGTGGCAATCGCTGCTGCCGTAAAACTGCTGAGTTCTGCGGCGAGACAGAAGAGCTCGATGCTGCCGAGCTGAAGGTCATCGAATTTGCGTTTCATCGTTTTGCGGGCATGTAACGACTGTTATGTCGCGAGGGGCGTTTATCGGTGCCGGCCCATCCAATAGATTGGAGTCCCCGGGCTGGACACGCATTGCAATCAGCCCTTCATTCAGGAGAACTCGATGCAGTTGATCTACGTTGGCGACCCGATGTGTTCGTGGTGTTACGGATTTGGAAATATTTTGACGGAACTCACGGAAACAAGGCCGGACCTGCCCCTGAAAATTGTAGTGGGCGGCATACGCGCAGGGGCAACGGACATTCTGGACGACGCCGGCAAACGCTTCCGCCTTCAACACTGGACGCGCGTGGAGCAGGCTAGCGGTCTTCAATTCAACCGCAAGGGGTTCCTGGCTCGCGAAGGCTTTGTATACGATACGGAACCCATCTGCCGAGCGGTGGTAACCGCGCGCGCATTTGCTCCAGGACAGAATCCGCTTCCGCTATTTCGTACTCTGCAGCGAGCATTCTACATTGATGCCCGAGATACCACGGCAACGGATGTCCTGGTCGAAGTGGCAGCCGGCGCCCTGGCAGACAGCGGCCTCGATGTATCGAAGCAGGCATTTCGCGATCTCTTCGAATCCGATAATGTGAAGCAAGCGACGCAGGCGGATTTTTCCCTCGCCCGTAGCTGGGGTATATCAAGTTTCCCGAGTTTGCTCGTCGAAGATCGAGGACAGTTGCAACTTCTGGCGACGGGGTTCACATCCCTGGATATTTTGAACAATYGATTGAACAAGGTATTGGGCGAGCGCGCATTTGCGCGGCATGAATGAAACGTTGTCTCCACGGCCGGGGGCCATGTGTTGGCAATCCAATTTCGCTGCATGGATCGTAGCGGTCCCGGCAATATCGCCCCCTGAGATGCCGGATTCTCGCGGGGCGAGCTGACGCGCAGCCTGCCCGACAGCGGGGGCAGGTCCATCAGGTGCCGGAGTGGTAGTGGATGGTCTGCGTGGTCAGGTGCTACATGCTACGATTTCCTCCATAAATCTCTCCGACATCCATCAAGGGAGGCAGACATGGCGATAGTCGAAAACGGCAACCAGGAAACCGAGTTTTGGGAGGGCGTGCGCGTAGCCGCGGACTCCCGCTACCGGGCCGAACAGGCCGCGAAGATGCGGCGCACTATCGGCTGGGCCTTGGGGTTCTCAATCGCAGGCCTGTGCTTGGCGCTGGTAGCTCACCGGCGACACCGGGACACCGTGCATCTGTTTGGCTTGGGCGATGAGAAGGAAAATGGCTAGTGATTTTCTGCCCACTCCATGATCCATGAGTAACGATGGGAGATTGCCGTGTCGAGCCATGTCTTTGTCGAAGAAGGGGATTACCACTGCCACTGCACGGTCTGGGAGTCACATGGCGGGATTTGGCAGGCATCAGTATTGTTCGAGCGAAAGATCGATCACACCAACGAGTTCATCCCTGGCTTGCGGCACAAGATGAAAAACCGGTTCGGCAGCAAGGATGAAGCGATCCGCGAAGCAATTGCCTACGCAAAGGCTTGCGTCGAGAACACGCAGACGGGGCTGTAGTCTCACGCCATTTTCCCGGCCGCTGCGCCTGCTTCATGGTCGATCATGGGCCGTGCAATGATGGCACTTGCCGTGCGACTAACCGGTATCGGCCAGGTCATATGGGGTATGACACCACTATCCAGGGGTGACCAGCGTGTACTTGGGGCGTGGAAGCCCAGGCACGAGGCAGCCCGAAGCGCTTTTGGCCGTGCGTATCTTCTCCGCTATTGCRTCCCGGACACAGGTGGGGGCGGAGATGCAGGGCCCGGCGCCATTCAGCGCCGGGCCAGGCGAACTACGGACAGGCGCGGCTGAAGGAGTCATCATGCAAGAGCTTGCCTTTCGCACCATGCTGTACCGCTACTTCTTCTTCGGCTGGCTGTTCCGCGACGTCAGCCGGGGCAATCTCGTCGAACGTACCGTCGCCTGGCGTTTCAACCAGGCGCACGCGCACTGGCTGCTGACCTATATGCGGCGCTGGCTCTGGTGCGGGCTGTCCTTCTGCGCCCTGGGTGGCGTGGTCGAACTGATGCTGCGCGCGCCTGGCCTGTCGGCGCTCTTCTACGTGCCCGGTGTGCTCAGCGTGCCGGTCAACGTCGTCATCGTTGTGCTCTGGATCGGCCTGAAGGCACTTCCCGGGCCGCTGTGAGCGGTGGCGCCGGCGCCGGCCAGAGTGCTGAATTTTCGGGCCAAGAAGGCCCGACATCCCCGGGCGCTTCGGGAATGTGCCGGGCGGCCGTGGCCGGCCAGTCTTGATTCCCGCTGCCAGTCGCCATGTCAGGCCCACTATGTGTATAGAATAGCGGCTGCCCTTCCCGGGCAGCCAATTTATCAATGCAATCCATACGCAAACGACCAGCCATCGACGGTGATCTCGGCTGGTATGAATCATCACCTTCCCGTCATTCCGGTCTCGGAGCGCGCCTCAAGGGGGAGCAGCATTTCGATGTTGCCATCGTAGGGGCCGGTTTCACCGGCATCTCGCTGGCACGCCGGCTGGCGGAGATCCGTCCGCAGGCAAGGATCGCCCTTATCGACGCACTTGAGATCGGCCAGGGCACCTCGGGCCGCAACGCTGGCTTCCTGATCGATGTGCCGCACAACGTGGATGGTGGACAGCCGGACGCCGAATACGAGCGCCAGCTGTTCGCGCTGAACAATTTTGCCATCAGCCAGTTGCGCGGCCTGAAAGAACGATACCGCATCGATTGCGGCTGGCACGACGCGGGGAAATACATGTCGGCGCACGAGGAAGGCAATCTAGCCAGGCTCGCGTGTTTTGCCGACGCCCTGAAGGCCGCTGGCTTCGAATATGAAGTCGTGGAAGGACAGGCCCTCTCGCGGCGGCTCGGCACAAGCTATTACAAGGCGGCGGTCTATACACCCGGCAACGTGCTGGTAAACCCGGCGGCCCTGGTTCGCGGTCTGGCCGCTGCGCTACCGGAATCAGTCACGCTGTTCGCGGCGAGCCCGGTAGTGGCCTGCGACTACGGGCCAGTCCATACCCTGAAGTTCCTGGACGGCACCTTGCGCGCTGACGTGCTGGCGCTAACCGTCGGCAGTTTCAGCGAGGCATTCGGCCGCGCCGGGAACCGGCTGGCTTCACTCTTCACCTATGCGAGCCTGACCGAACCGCTATCCGGCAGCGAAGTCTCGACCCATTTCAGCGGGGTACGGCCCTGGGGTACCACATCGGCGCACCCGGCCGGAACCACCGTCCGCTACACGCCTGACGGGCGCATCTTTGTGCGCAACACGTTTCACCTTCAGCCTGCGCTGCGCAGCAGCGACACCTGCCTGCAGGCCGCATGGGCAAACCACCGCACGTCATTCGAGGCGCGTTTTCCCTTCATTGCCGGTAAGCGCTTCGAATACACATGGGGCGGGCTCATCAGCATGACGCTCAACCATCACTCCGTGTTCCGCAAGGATGGGGACAACTTCTTCAGCACCGTGGGGTGCAATGGTGTCGGCCTCGTCAAGGGCACGTATCTCGGCCACTTCATGGCCGAGTACATGAACGGCATGCGGAGCAGGGAGCTTGACTTCATCATGGCAAACAGCCGTCCAGGCTGGATGCCGCCTGAACCTTTCAAGCGCATCGGTGCATCGCTTCGACTCAGGCGTGAAGTGGCGGGTGCAGGAGGGGATGTCTAGGGGTGCCTGCGGAGCCGGGCCTCCGTGGGGGCGACGGAATATCGCTTGCAGCCCCGTGGAGGGCTTCCCGCCTGCCGCATGGGAACGCGGATGTGAAAAAAAACCGGAACTGTGCGGGGGTGCCCATTCCGGTTTCGCGCAGCGTGCGCGTAAGTGGTGCAGCGACGCTGCGAAGGGTGAATTTAAACACATCTACATCTGAAATAGATGTCGCTTAATTCTCATGTTGTTGTCAGCCAACGCTGAATAGTGATTTGAGGTCCGTCACGTGAGGCTTTCATCATATCCGGTGGGAACCTCGGAGACACACATGTCCGGAGGCCGGTTGGATGCGCCGGACGATGCCGGGAGAGCCAGACGACGGCAGGCCGTTTTTTCTTTGCACACTTGCGTGCGGCACCAGCGGATTTTGCGTGCCGTTAGAGGCGGGGAAGATATGGCGCCACGCAGCTGGCGCCTGCGTTTTCGAGTGTTGCGCCCCGTCAACATCGGACAGGTCTCGGGCTTGCAAAGCTGTTGGAAGTGGTTAAGCTCCCCTCATATCGTTATAGTTTTTATAACCAATAAGAGGCGTGAAGCATGAACGCACTAGCTGCGCTTGCCGTTGGATGGAGCGGGGTTGCGCCGAGCGACGGCATTCGGAATGCGGTTCAAGGAAACCCATCAAGTATTGTTGGTTTCTCCAGTGAGGAGGTAGATGCTTACCTTGCTTCCTATGTCGGCATGTACGGAAATCCCGCCGCACCCGTCTGGCTCTGCGACATTACGCCAAATACCGATGGCAAGTCGCTGACAGCACCGCTCAATCCTTTGCACGAGCCAGTTGTATGGGACAAATACTTTCGACAGCGGAATCAGGAAAATATGATGCGCTGGCAAAGCCATCAGAAAGCGGCAAAGCTCATTTCCTCAGCACGCTCGGCGGCATTTGGCGCAGAAGCATGCGACTGGAAGCATTACTTCATGCGCCACCTTTACGGTCCCTCCGGCGGGGAATTCAGGATCAGTCTGTTTCCTTTGCCCACGGGCGCAAACGGAAACAGATGCTGGGCCAGGGTGTACCGGAACCAACCGGCGCTTAATCCCCAGAGTCGATACCTCAGTCTATGCCGGACGGGTGGCCGTTTCCGCTTCATTGCGAAATTGAGGCAACGCATGCAGCCCAAGGTAATTGTCTGCATAGGCGCATGCCATGCGGACGACTTTCTGCGCGCATTCGAGTTCTCCAATGCGAGAGGTACGGACGCGATACTGCAGCCAGCGGATTTACCCGTGAGATTGCAGGTGTTCACCCAGGACAATACGACGTTGGTCATCTCGCCGGCGTTTGGAGGCGTGGCAGGCCTCAACTCCGACGTATTGTTAAGTGCGATGGGGCGCTTCACCGCGCAATGGCTGGCCGCCACCGATTTCCCTTCGCCATTGGAGAAAGTTTAATGGTTAAAACGACTCGGCAGCTGCACCAGGAGCCCGTTTGAAAACTGAAGGATGGGCGACTCTGCGCAGTAGCAGCCCGCCCATTGCGATATAGACCATGGTCTCGGACGCATCAGGACGCCGCTCGTAGTCCCTCCATCCGAAGGTACGCTCCATCACCCAACGCCGGGGTAGCACCGCGAAACCAACCTGATCCTCGTGGCGGCGCACCACCTGCACGACGAAATCGAGCGTCGCGGCTCTATCCATCAAAGTGCGACGATCGTACRCACCATCTGCAAACAGATCCCCAGTCCCGGCCGGCACTTCGTTAGCGTCTCCAGAACCGCCAACGCCCCTGTGCTGTCGGCGATGCCCGCAGGCGTCAAGTTCACCATCAAGCACCACGAGGAGCCGGTGGCAGCGCGTCGCGTGCATCGCACAAATACAATAATGTCGACATTAAATTCTAATGCTGCTATGATCGTGCTCAAGATAGCCTGGGCCGGTAGAAATCGCTTGTTGCGCAGTTGGTTGGTGAGGCAACAACCACCTGGCAAGCTGGGTGATAGTCCAGAAAACATGGGGGAGACGATGTCATTACTGAAAAAGCTGCTCGCAGCGGCGCTGTGCGCCGAGGCAATCATTGCCTTGTGCGCGGCAGGTCCGCTCCAGGCACAGGAAGCCTGGCCCGCGCGCCCGATTCAAATGATCGTGCCGTCGTCTCCCGGATCGGGAACCGACGCGCTGGCGCGGGTCATGGCGCGCCGCCTTTCCGAATCGCTGAAGCAATCTGTGGTCGTGGAGAACCGGCCGGGTGGCAGTGGGGTGATCGGGACGAACGCCGTCCTCAAGGCGGCGCCGGATGGCTACACGATTCTCTACACAACGGCATCCAACATGGTGGTTGCGCCGGCTGTCATCAAGCCCATTTCCCAGGAGGCAAGAAAGAGCCTCGTGCCGATCGCGCAGACTGCGGTGGGTGGGGTGTTGCTGCTGGTGAGCCCGGATCTGCCGGTGCACGACTTGCCTGGACTCATTGCGCTCGTGAAGGCGAATCCGGATAAGTACAGCTATGGCAGCTGGGGCACCGGCTCGTCCGCGCACTTGACGATGGAGTGGCTAAAGAAGCAGACCGGCATGAAGACCGAACACGTCGCATATCGGACCTCCAGTCAACTGCTCACCGAACTATCCTCGGGGGTGCTGAAGATCGGCTGGACCGATCCCAGCGTGGCAGTTCCGTTCCTGCAATCCGGGAAGGTGCGCGGCATTGCGATTGTGGGCAACGTGCGGTCTCCCCAGCTCGCCGACGTCAAAACGATGGGTGAACAGGGTTACAAGTTCAGCACGGTGGGATGGTTCGGCATGTTCGCGCCGGCCGGAACTAGTCCGGCGATCGCGAAGCGGCTGGCCGATGAGGTCAACAAGGTGCAGGCGTTGCCGGAGATCGCGGCCCTGATGAAGAAACTGAACTTCGAGCCGCCTCCTGTAAAGTCCTCCGCGCAGTTGGGCGAGATCGTCCGGAATGATCTGCAAGTCTGGACGAAGATCGCCAACGACGCAGGAATCAGGCTCGAGGAATAAGATGTGCCGTGCGCGGCATTGCGGGCTGCCCCGGACAAAGCCGCCATTCCCGGCCCGATAGCAGCCAGCCGTCCGGATCCCTTGGCCAGCTTCGAGCGGGTCGTTCATTTGGCGGGTGACCGGCGTTCTCGCCTTGTCGATCTTGGTAATGGCGGTCACATCGACCCTGCATCTGGATACGGCCCCTGGCCGGGCGCTAAGGAATTATTGCGTGAATTGCTCTGAACTTTCGGGTGCGGTTCCTGCCGCCACATCGCCGCAAACCCTGCGCGTTGATTTTCACCTTGACCTGATTTGCCCCTGGTGCTGGATTGGATTGCGTAATCTGCGCTCAGCATGGGCAAGCATTCGACAGCAGCATCCTGGGTTGGTGCTGGAGACGATATGGCATGCCAATGCCTTGCTGCCGCAGATTCCTGCGCAAGGCATTCCGTACCAAGAATTCTATGAAGCAAGGCTTGGTGGCCAGCGGGCTGTGGCGATGCGCCGCGCACAGATTCGCGCTGTGGCCGCATCGGTTGATCTATCGTTGAACTTCGAAGCCATTGCGACCTTCCCGAATTCGGCGCTGGCATGTGCCCTGGTCAATGCGGCCCAGTCCAGGCTTGTGCCGGAGTCCATGTACCAGTTGGTAGAGTCCATCTACCGTGCATTCTTCTCCCAGGGGCAAGACATCGGTTCGACCGAGACACTGCAGGCCCTGGCTCAATCGTCAGGGTTCAGTTGGGATGCCAGGGCGTGCTCTCCGCTCCGGTCTTCAATGGGGGCCGGCCATGCAGGAGGGGTTCCTTATCTCGTCTTCAATGGCCAGTGGCCGGTCACTGGCGCAGTTCCAGCAAGCGAGTTGATTCAGATCATGCAGAAAGCCGTGGCGGCCAGGCGTCTGAACTGCGAGTGCAAATCCGATGCCTGATTCTGAATGGATTCTGGTCGGGCCTCCGGAGTCGCTGGCTCCAGGCGCGCGCAAACTGGTCTTGCTGCAAGACGGTCAATCGGCAATCGTGTTCAACCTTGCCGGCCAGTTCTTTGCCATGGAAAACAGTTGCCCGCATGCGGGAGCCTCCATGGCAGGAGGTTCGTGTGTTGAGCACGTTATCAGCTGCCCTGCACACGGCTTGCGATTTGACATTCGCAACGGCCAGTGCACCGCATCTCCGGGCTTGCGTATCCGCACCTATGAAGTCGTCGTGGAGGACAAGCAACTTTGGCTACGCCCGTCAGAATGCTTGAAGGCTGGTCGGGTGCTATTGCCGCGCAGACGTCCGGCCGAGGTGGTTGCAGCCTGCTGATGACTCGCCATCCGGATCGAAGCTGCGGTAGTCGGCGATCCAGTGCTGCCGCGTCAGCGGACCATTGTCATAAAAGGACAAGTTCGAGGCGCGCAAGGTAAAGCGGGAAGTGGCGCCAGGCCAGATGATTCACTCATCGCGAAGGACACTCTGACTTCAACCGGGTAAGCGAGATGCAAATGCACTTCTGGACAACTCTCTTCTGCCTGAAAACCAGCAGCCTCTGGTCATTCAAGCCGCGCCCTACGGACCGCAATGGTTACATCACAAGGCCGATACGCAGCGACGCTTGAACGCCCGGAGCCCAGCAGCAATCCAAGCCGTTCCCGCTTGAGCATCACTGCTAGCCGGGAGAGGCCATAGGTGGCTTTYCCAAGCCGCCCATGGCAAATTTTCTGCAGCCTGACCAACTGTGCCACCAAATTCATTTGTCCTTTGGCGAGTGCAAGCGGCAAGCCGCAGGCGAACTGTCATATTTGATACAGAACAGGAGACAACATGGCAAAAGTCGTTAAATTCTACGAAACGGGTGGGCCCGAGGTCCTTCGTTTCGAGGACGTTGAGGTTGGTGAACCGGGACCGGGAGAGGTCCGCGTCCGCCACGTGGCCGTGGGCCTGAATTTTGCCGATACCTACTTCCGCGGTGGCATTTACCAGGTTCCGCTGCCCAGCGGCGTCGGCAACGAGGCAGCCGGCGTGGTCGAGGCAGTTGGTGCCGGCGTGACCCAGTTGGCGGTCGGCGACCGTGTGACCTACACAGGTTTTATCAACACGCTGGGCGCCTACAGCACTGAGCGGCTGATTTCTGCCGCACTGCTGATCAAACTGCCGGAGGCCATCAGTTGCGAAGCCGCGGCGGCCATGACCATGCGGGGCTTGTCCGCTGCTTACCTGGTGCGTCGGATCTATCCTTTCGTGGCGGGCGAGGCCGTGCTGCTGCATGCCGCAGCGGGCGGTGTTGGCCTGATCGTTTCGCAATGGGCCAAATTGCTCGGGCTGACGGTGATTGGCACGGTTTCGACCGATGCCAAGGCCGAAGTGGCGCGCGCCCACGGCTGCGATCACACGATCAACTACAGCCATGAGGATGTGGCCAAGCGCGTGCGGGAACTGACGGACGGAGTGGGTGTGTCCGTGGTCTTCGACAGCGTGGGCAAGGCCACCTTCATGTCCTCGCTGGACTCCCTCAAGCGCCGCGGGCTGATGGTCTGCGTCGGTACCGCCTCCGGCACGATCCCGCCGTTCGATCCGCAGATTCTGGCCCGCAAGGGCTCGCTGTACCTGACCCGCCCGGGCCTGGCCGATTACATCGCCGATCCGGCCGAGAAGGCGGCACTGGTCGATGAGCTGTTCGGCCACGTGGCGGCAGGCCGCATCCGCATCGAGATCAATCAGCGCTATGCCTTGGAGGACGCCGTGCAGGCGCATCGGGACCTGGAAGCTCGAAAGACCACGGGTTCGTCCATTTTCGAGATTTGAGTGTTCCCGCTTCCTGGGAAACGCGAGCCGTCAGGCTGCATTGGTCGGCGAAGCGTAACCCAGTGATTTGGCAGTCGGGTCAGGTTGTTCAGGACCCGCTGTCGGCAGCGTTCTTCGTTGTACGCGGCCTCGGGATCCACATGTCCCACGCCATGGCCCTGTGTGTCGCAGAAGAGCGCCGCGATCTCATTAACGGTGGCGGTAGCGGTGATAGCGATCGCCTTGGCGTCGCCGATCCGCGCCGACCGCCGTCGGTAAAAGTCGCTCGGCGTGGTATCCGGCTCGCCGAATGCGACGGCAACAAGATGCCGCGCGGCAGAGGCCTTGCTGGGCGAGCGGCGCGTCTTTGACGGCAGTATCTTGCCGACAGAGATCATGTTGCCCGGAACCAGGCATAGCCACGATGTGAATGCCGCCTCCCCCCTGAATGCACGTACGGCTTCCGATCATCTGCCTGCGATCTGCACCCTTCAATTCCGAATGACTCTGCGCGGCGTGAGTGCGCCGGTTTGGGCACGCGTGCTCAACCCCGATCACATGACGCCGGGAAAGTGCCGATCAAATCGGTGCGCGAGTCGTCGCGACATCGGCTGAGCGCGTTGTCATGAGCATGTGTAAAAGTCAGGTACGGGAATGAAGCGTCAAATCAGTTTTGCGGAAGCGTAAGGGCAGGTTAACGCGCCGGCAGCACTTCCTGGCGGCGATGAAAAGCGTTGTGCCGTGGCAGCGGCCGATAGCGGCGCTCTAGCCAAACTACCCCAGGGGCCGACGAGTCGGACGTATCGCAGGCGCAGGCATTGCCGCATGGCCACGAGGACCATGCGTTTGGCGATGCGGGCTACACGGGAGTAGAGAAGCGCGATGCAATTCGGCGGGTTCTGTGGCCCTGGACGATGACGCTATTGTTCACGTCCGCGATGGTCGTCGCGCCCAGCATGGCCATATTTCGGTCGACCTCATCGCGCAGGAGCGTTATGGCGTGGCGAACGCCCTCGGCTCCCCCAACGGCCGCAGCGTAAACAAAAGGTCGCCCCAGGAAGACAAAGCGGGCTCCCAGTGCCAACGCTTTCAGAACATCACCGCCTCGCCGGATACCGCTGTCCATCATGACGGTTGTCTTGTGCGCGACTGCCTCACAAATCTCCGGCAATACAGCAAGCGGTTCCACGGCACCGTCCAATTGGCGCCCGCCGTGATTCGAGACAATGATGCCGTCGGCGCCCAAGGCGACAGCGCGTGCGGCGTCGGACGTATGCAAAATGCCCTTGATGACCAGGTTGCCGCGCCATCTTTGCCGGATTCGCTCGATATCCGTCCAGCTCAGGTGATCGCGTCCCGTCGTATCGCGAATGGCGGAGGCCGACAGGATCGGCGCGCCGCGAGACGCAAAAGAATTCTCAAAATGCGGCATCCCACTCGAAACGAGGGTTCTGGCGAACGTCCCGGCCAGCCAACGCGGCCGAGACACGCCATCGAATGCCAGGCGGACAGATGGTCGCAAAGGCAAAGAGAAGCCAGTACGGACGTTATTCTCCCGGTTGGCCCAAACGGGAATATCAACCGTAAGGACAAGCGTAGCGAACCCGGCCGCTTCAATCCGCTCAATCAGGGCATCCCTGCGCGCGGCGTCACCTGGCAGGTAGGCCTGAAACCACGTACCTGGCGCGGCCGCCTGAACGGCTTCCATCGGAATCAAGGACGTGCCGCTCATGATTGCGGGTATCCGCTCTTCCCGCGCCGTTTGCGCGAGGACCACATCGCCGCGGTAAGCGGCAATCGCACTGATTCCAACGGGCGCCACGCCAAAGGGAGACGCGTAACGTTGCCCAAAGATCTCAGTCGCTTGCGACCGTCCCGACACGTCGACAAGAACTTTGGGACGAAACTTGACCTCGTCGAATGCCGTCCTGTTCGCGRCAAGCGACTTTTCATCCTCCGCGGCACCGGCGATGTAGCCAAAGATCGGGCGCGGAAGCACTCTCTTTGCCGCGACTTCAAAATCGGCAAGCGAGAGGATCGGCCGCAGTCGTCTATGAATCTGACGGTTGGCGCCATAGGCAGGCTTGGCGGGCATTCCAGCGCTCGGAACGGCTTGGCTTTCTGCAACTTCTGTTTGAGATGTCATCTTGATTTGAAGCGTCTATCAGGCCCAACCGCTGTCACTATCAGCCACGCCGGATCACATCGATCATTAGGCGAACGTGCCTCGCTGGCGCATCAGCTCACGGAACAGCGCCTCGTTCTTCTCGAACGGCGCACGCCCGTGGAGGTAGAAGTAGTTGTTCAGGACAACCAGATCGCCGACGGGTAGCGACACTTCCTTTGTTCCCGGCGAAGCCTCCATGGAAGTCGACAGGTCGTTGAGAAATGCAGCCTCCTCGCGATTGCGAGGCTGTACAAACTGATCGATGAAGGACATCGACAACCCAAACTCATTCTGGAAGAAGAGTGGGCGCTCGACWCTATCGCCGACATTCTTGGACCCCGGTGCCTTGTAGAGGAAAGGCTGCGTCCCGAGACGGTGACTGACAAACCGGTCACGCGCCTCCCAATCGTCCAGATGCAGGAATCGGGACTCGCCGCCGATTGCATTCTGTTCTGCAAACTTCATCATCAACAGCCAGTCCGTCGCTTCGGTAACGAAGGTGCCATCGGTGTGCATCGTGAAGAGTCGATAGGCTTGGCGCAAATAGGAGTCGCTATCGTCCGTGTGCTTGACCACGAAGCGAGCATAGTAATTGCCCGACATCGCATCGTGGTTGCTGGGACCAAGGAGGTGCCCAATGGCAGTGCCGAAGCGAACGAAATCGTCGGCGTCCGTCGTCAGTCCCTGGAGGCCTACCGTAAAGCCACCATGCTGCCGATCCTTCACAATGCCGTTGATGGTTGTAGCGAAGTCCTCGCCGACGTGCTTCGCGAGTACATCCGCGAGCTCGTAGCGCATGAAGGGGACATACTCGAGGTTCTGAACATCGACCTTGCGTACGTCGTGCAGGAACCCAAGAAGGGCCTCGCGCTCAACGGTCACATGCAGGATGCGATGGTGATCTGCGTGGGCAGATAATTGGAAACGGGGCTCGTCATTGCTGGCAAGCACTGCGGCAGGAAACGGGGCATTCATCGATAGCTCTCCGGGATGTTGTATGGCGCTATTTCATCTGGATTCTTTGATATGATCCAGATGGAAGACAGTAATCTTTGTTCCGAAATCGAGATTAAAACGATGATTGACGTTCGCCAGTTGCAGTGTTTCCTCGCCGTGGCGGAAGAGCTTCACTTTGCGAAGGCGGCAGATCGCCTGGGTGTCGCCCAATCAGGGCTCAGCACCCAGATCCAGCGCCTTGAACAAGATTTGGGGGTCACGCTCTTGAATCGCAACAAAAGGAAGCCGGTGTCACTTACCGACGCGGGGCACCTGTTCCATGCCGAGGCTGTGGCGGCGTTGCGGCACATTGAGCGAGCCGACCAGGTGGGACGCTTGGCTGCCCGAGGGCTGGCTGGCGTCATCCGTGTCGGCTATGTGGCATCTGGCGTAAGCAGCGGCCTTTTGTCCATGATGCTGAGCGAGTTTCGGAAATCACACGAGATGGTCCGGATCGAAGTCGTGCCAATGGAAACGCCAAGGCAGCTCGAAGCGCTCAGCGATGGCCAGATCGATGTGGGAATTGTCAGGCCAAGACGGCTCTATCCGGCCGGCGTCATCACGAAAGTCATACAGACTGAACGCCTGCTGGCCGCAATGACAGGAAGTCATCCCCTTGCAAAGCGAGGGACGGTTTCAGCGCGCGCGCTAGCAGATCAGTCCTTTATCGTCCCGCAGTTTGCGGACGAGGAAGGATTCGGGTCTGCGTTATCCGCCCTGGGCAAAGCCGGGGGGTTCACGCCTCATCTGGAATATCGCGTCCAGGATTTCATCTCCGCGATTTGCCTCGCGTCCGCGGGATACGGAGTGGCCATAGTGCCTGAGTCAATGCAGAACTTCTCCCAGCCAGGTATCTTTTACACGCAGATCGCCGACTTTAAATTCTCAGTGCACCTGGCGCTAGCTCACAGGCGTCGGGAAATATCCCCGGCGGTACGGGCATTCGTGCAACTCGGAACCGAGATATTCAATGGCCGTGCCTGAATCGATCAACGGGATCCTGCATCGTCCCCGCGATGGAGGATCGTGGGGACGATGGGTTGGGTGCCGGCAGCGCGCTCAGCCGCGTCGCGTTTCCGCGACGTAACACCATCTGCCAATGAGGAACACGGTGAAGGGCAGAACTGCCGCGAGCGGTAGCCAGCGCAAGGCGACTTGAAGACCGACCGCGTCCGCTACCATACCGGTGATAAAGGGGCCTGCTGCGAGTCCCAATATATTGTTAAACAACGTCAGTGTGGCAAATGCCGAGCCATGAATAGCTGGCGGTGTGGCTCCGGCAATGATCGCGCTGCATGTGCCGAACGAGCTCGCAAGGAAGAACACGCCGGGCGCAAGGAGCGCGAGTTGCAGATTACCTTGTGGCAAGCGGAACGCAATCGCCAGCAGAGTGCCTAGCACGAGGCAATAGCCAATGGCCATGTTCCACCGCTTGAGCGACGAATCCCCGCTGATCCGATCGGTCATCACACCGCACATGAGTTGGCCCAGGCCGCTGACAAGGACGAGCCCGGCCGCCAGTACGGCCGCCTGGCTGACAGGCATGCCCCAGTAGCGATTCAGGTAGCTGGGCAGCCACACGAAAAGCGTACCCTGAACGAAGATCTGCAGGGCGCAGCCGAGGTACGCGCAAAAGACGGAACGGGACGGAAACAGGCCGGAGAAAAGCGCACGCGGTGTCAGTTTCACATGCCCGTATACCTGAGTTCCGTTCGCATTGTCCGGTTGCGCGCTTGCAAGCTTTTCTTCCGTGACCACGAAGTAATAAATGATCACCAGCACAAAGCCAATGATCGCCATCAGACCCATCGACCAGCGCCAGCCAAAGTGCGTCGCAATGATGCCGGAAAGCGAAACACCGAGCACGGACCCAAAAGCGGCGGCAGACGTAAAGCCTCCGGCAATGGTGGACCGCATATGCTTTGGAAAGACGCTAACGAGCATAGCGAATCCGACACTGCCGTAGGCAGCCTCGCCGACACCAACGAACAAGCGCGCGACGAACATCTCGTGGTAGGTGCTGGCAATGGCGCACCCGAGCGTGGCAACACTCCACACCGCAACCATCAGCGCAATGCTTTTGACTCGTCCCCAGCGGTCCGCGATTATGGAAAATGGGAGGGTCAGCACGCCAACCGCCAACGGCACCACGCTGCTAATCGAACCGAGCTGTGTATCGGAAATCTGCCACTGCACTTTCAAGAGTGGAAACAAGGCATTGATCGCCTGCCGCGACATGTAGTCGGACAGTAACAGGCAAAACATCAATGCAAACACGACCCACGCGTAGGGTCGGGCACCAGTGGGAGCCGCAGCCGGCTCAGCCGGCATCGCGTTACTCGTACATGGGTTCAATTCTGTCTCCTCTAGTGATTCTCGAAACTGATGGCTATTGGTGCGGCCTGCTGTCGTGTGGGCGGTGTGAAGCAAGGCCTTCGGGCCAGGGCGGCAGTGGTGGCTGCTGGCCATCAGCATCGCCGGGCGCTTTGCCGGGCGCTTTCTTTGTGTCGCCGTGCGCGCTTTGGAATTCGACGCTCGATCAGTCAAGGCCCACGAACACGGTGGCATCACGTTCGACGACACGATCCTCGGTAAGGACTTCTCGCACCGGATCATCTAGCCTGGCGCTACTTCCCGCTTTACCTTGCACGCCGTGAACTTGGCCATTTACGACAGTAATTCGCCGACGCAGGGAGCACTGGATCACCATAAGGGCCAGATTCGGCACACCTCGAGGAGTCGGTTGGTACCCGTAGCGCATCAGATCTGCAAGGCGCCATGCCTGGTGACCATGGAAGCCCTTCCAGAAGAGAAGAAACCGGTTGTTCTGCGACACCGTGGCGGGGCCAGCGCTTCGGCCAACCCGCACTCCCTGGTGGACACCGCCAAGGCCAACGGCATCGATACATACCCGTATCCCGTTGCCCTGTTCAATGCGCTCCCGTTGGCCGCGTGTGTCGACGACGACGGGGCCTTGCAGCCATGGAACCTCAAGACCTTGATCCCTGCACGGCTGATACTGGCAGCGCTCGCAAGAGACGTCTTCGAAAGTGCGCTCGCTATGTCTTGCTAGGGTTTTCCCGCTGTTTGCGCGAAATGGCAAAAACTTGTCGTAATCGGTCAAGCCGGTTGACCCGGTGCGATCCGAGAATGGACAAAGGGTGAATGTATCGCAAAGCCTGCCACAGGATCGCCGGCCTGAAGGTTTAGTGCGGCATCGAGGTCATCGGCGACAGACCTTTCCAAACACGCAAAGCGTAGCAATCAAAAGGTATAGACATGAAGAAGCAGACCAATAACTTCCGGTGGCGCGGTTACGCCTTGGCGATCGGTGTTGGTGTCGCCGGTGGGATCCCCATGGCCCAGGCCCAGGAGGCTTGGCCCAGCAAGCCGATTCGTCTGGTGGTGGCGGGGCCTGCCGGCGGCAGTGCCGACGCGTTGGCGCGACTGCTGGCGGAAGGGCTGCAGAAGACATTGAGCAAGCCGGTCATCGTAGAGAACAAGCCCGGTGCCGCCGGCGCGCTGGCGATCAGCGATTTGCAGTCCAACGGCAAGGATGGCCATACTCTCCTGGTCATCCAGGGCGGCGTCGTGAGCGAAGCGCCGTTGGCCTACAAGGTCCACTACAACCCCTTTGCGGACCTGAAGCCCCTGGCCCAGATCAGTCGCACGGGGTTGGTGCTGGTTGCCAACAAGGATGTGCCCGTCTCCAACCTGAAGCAGTTGGTGGACTACGGCAAATCGCAAAAAGACGGACTCGTCTTCGCTTCTTACGCTGCGGGACTGAAGGGCCACACCTCGGGCATGCTGCTCGGGCAACTCACGCATGTGCAAATGCGGCATGTGGGCTACAAGGGCTCTCCCCCGGCATTGAACGACCTGATGGGCGGCCATGTGCCCCTGATGTTCGATGGCGTGACGACCTCATTGCCGCTGATCAAGGCCGGAAAGATCAAAGCGATTGCGCTGAACTATCCGACGCGGATTGCCGGATTGCCGGATGTGCCGACTTTCAAGGAGCTCGGTTACCCACAACTGGCGGAAGCAGGCTGGTTCGCCGTGTGGTCCCGCCCGGATGTCGCTCCGGCAGTCCAGCGAAAAATCCGCGAGGCGACGCTGGCGTATTTCAAGCAACCCGCAGTGCAGAATCGCGTCAAGGACATGGGCATGGAGCAGGGCGGGGGCGCCACCTCGGAAGAGTTGATGGCGGACCTGAAGCAGGCGTACCAGCAACAGTCCGCGCTGCTGAAGTCCATTAACTACCAGCCAGAATAATAGGAAATATCCGGTGCAGCGGTAGTAGCCCGGCCGCGCAACTGGCCGGCTGGGTTACTACCGTTCCGGCGCGGCCGTCAGGTAAGCATACGGATCGTGGTCATTGAATCTGTCCGGTCGTCCCTGGCGGCACTGTCGTTTTCAAATTCCGCAGTCCGGGTCCTTTTTTCCCGGCCGATGGCACTCGGCCGTGTTTCGGTCACGAGAGTTCGCGAATGAACGCTTCGGCCTGCGGCCACTCGCCATAGCCTGACGCGGGATTCAGATGCCCGACCTCGCCGAGTTCGACGAAGCGACTGCCCCACGCCTGCGCCAGGTCACGGGCGCGATCGAGACGCGTCAGGGGATCGTTGCTGCTTGCCGCAACAATGCTCGGAAACGGCAATTTGCCGCGAGGGATCGGCAGCCAGCCGTGGTCGCTCAGTGTGTCGGTTGTCGGGTAGCCTGCCGGCATGGGCGTCTCGAGGTCCGCGGGCGCTGCAAGCAGTGCGCCGAGGATCTCGGGTGTGGCGCCTCGTGCCGCCCAATGGGCGACCATCATCGCGCCTGCGCTGTGCGCCACGATGATCACCGGCCCCTCGATGGTGGCTAGCGCGCGATCGATCGCGTCGACGCGGGCAGCGCAGCTCAGCTTGTCTTGCTCAAGCGGGGCGACGCTGACCACGCCAGGCAGTTTCGCCGCCAGCAGGGTCTGCCAGTGTTCCGGCACATGGTCACGCAAGCCTGGGACGATGAGAACGGTCGTTTTCGTAGAGGCCACGTCGATCTTTCAGTAAGGCGCGTCACCGATGATGGCGGTGCGCTCCATCTTTCGGTGACACGGGGGGTAATCCATCACTGCGTAGTGTTGGGTTGAGCGGTTGTCCCAGAACACAACACTGTTTTTCTTCCAACGAAAACGCACCTGGTATTCGGGGATGGTGGCCTGGCTGACCAGGTAGTTAAGCAAATTACTGGCACCCGGCGCCTTGTCTAGCCCGTAGCGGACGTTGGCCGGCACGTTGTAATTTGTGAAGTGCGTCGTAAAACTCCCGTTGACGAACAGGACTTTCTCTCCGGTTTCGGGATGAATGCGCACCACCGGGTGCTCGGCGTCCGGGTACTGAGCCTTCAGTGCAAGACGTTTTTCGATCGGCATCGCGGCGCCGAAGCTTGCCTCGATGCTGTGGCGCGCGCGCAATGAGGCGATCTTCGTCTTGATATCCTCGGGCAACTGGTTGTAGGCCTCGACCATGTTGACCCACATCGTGTCGCCACCCACAGGCGGGCATTCGATACAGCGCAGCACGCAGCCCAACGGAGGCTTTTCGCGCCAGGTGGCATCGGTATGCCAGGAATTCTCGTTGCGTTCGGGAGGGCTGTCCGGGGTTTTGTAGATCTGAACCAGTCCGGGGTAATCGGGATGGCTGCCCACCACAGGATGGTCCTCCAGCTCGCCAAAGCGGCGCGCAAAGGCCACGTGCTGCGCGCGAGTGATGTCCTGGTCGCGGAAGAACAGCACGCGATACTTTAAGAGCAGGGCCCGGATTTCGGCCATCAGTTGGTCGTCTTCGGCAGCCGCGCCCAGGTTGACGTTGCCGAGCTCCGCACCGATCGTGCAAGTGACTGGCTCGACCTGGATCGAGTTGCCCAGAGAGGTTGCGCGGACCGCTGCGGGTGCCGCATTGAGGCGTTGAATCATGAACGTTTGTCTCCCATTGCCGATTATGCCCTTCGATCCTGGCGAGTTTGGGCGTCGCGGGTTTCTCCCGCTTGACAATACATGACAGGCATTTATCATTCTATGTCACCCTCCTACGTCAGTTCCCCGATGTCGTTACTTGTCCGCGCCGCGGCCCTCACGAACTACAGCGAGGTCGCTCGTGCCGCCGGGCTGGATCCGGTGCGAATGCTCTTTGACGCAGGGATAAGTCCGAGCGTACTGCGCGAGCCGGACCTCATGATTCCAGTCGAGCGTTTTGGACGTCTGCTCCAGGCGTCCGCGACCATGTCAGGCAACGAGAGTTTCGGGCTGTGCATGGCCGAGTCGCGCCTATTGTCCAATCTTGGGGCGGTAGGATTGCTGATCCGCGACCAGGCAACGCTGCGCGACTCGCTTGGCATGCTGATGCGCTACCAGGCGATGCTCAATGGTGCGCTGTCGCTGGCGGTCGAGGAATGCGGAGGACTGGTCATTATTCGCGAGGCGGTAATGGCTGGCAACGCACATCAGCCAACACGCCAAAGGGTTGAACTGGCGCTAGGGGTAATGGTGCGGTTGATACGCCAGCTCCTCAAGCCCGACTGGGAGCCGCGGCGCGTATGCTTCGAGCACCCGGCGCCGCGCGACCTTAGTGCACACCAACGGTTTTTTGGCCCTCACGTCGAGTTCGACTACGACTTCAACTGCATCGTCTGCGCGAAGGCCGATCTCGATGCACGCAACCCGTCGGCCGATCCGGCCATGGTGCGCTACGCGCAGCAGTTGATAGACGCGTCCGCCATGCCGCAGCAGGCGACCATGCTTGAGGACGTGCGTCGCACGATCCTTCTGCTGTTGCCCAGTGGGCGCTGCAGCATCGAACAGGTGGCCGAGCACCTGGGCGTGGTGTGCCGCACGGTCCAGCGCCGGCTGGCGGAACAGGGGCGGAGCTTCTCGTCGATCGTTAACGACATCCGCACGGAACTCGCGGCGCGTCACGTCATCGAGAGCGATCGTCCGTTGACCGAGGTGGCGACCCTGCTAGGTTTTTCCGCGCCAAGCGGATTCTCGCGCTGGTATCACGCGCAATTCGGTTGCAGCCCCAAGGAGAGCCGGGCCGCAAGCGGCACCGTGCGCCGACAGACAGCACCTCCGCCGGCGAGCAGGGCATAAGCCTTCAAAAGGCCAGGGCATACGGACGCTCCTTGCGCTGGATCGCGGAGATCTTCCGTCTGGCCAGCGCGTCGCGCCGGATCGAGGACCGGGGAAGGATAGAATACCGAAGTTACGCAGCAGCCATGCGGCGTCCAGGACAGTACACCGGTATTCGAAACCATGAGCAGAAGTAAGACTGAAAACCTCCCGGATCTCTCTAGCCTCCTCACGCCAAAAAATCAGCTGATGCTGGCAGTTGAGCACGCTGTGCTAAGAGGGCAGGACTGGGCACGCGCATCCGCGCCCATTGCTGAACAGATCGCCGCCAGACTGGCGGGCGTGATCACGCTCGATCTAATCCGGTCGGGTCAGCGCCTGCTTGAGAAAGACATTAGCGAAGTGCTGCATGTAAGCCGCGCGCCAGTCAGGGAGGCTATGCGCATCCTCGAACGAGACCGGCTGGTCGAGTTTCAGGCCAGGCGCGGTGCCATCGTCACCGCGCCCGGCGAGATGGAGCTTCGCGATATCTTTAAGGTTCGAGCAGTACTCTACGTTACGATGCTGGAGCAGGTTATGCGCGAGAACTCGGACGGGCTCCAGGACGTCCTCGACGAGCGCATGCCGAAGCTTGCCAAGGCAGCGGAGGAGTCGGTCGACGCCTATGCTGTCGAGAGCTTTCTGCTGAACTTTGCGATTGTCGATTTGTGTGCCAACAGATTGCTGGTTGACATGCTGCAATCCATATCGCTTCGCACGTTGCGCTACGCTCGCCTTGGACTATCTGCCGCTCCGCAATCCATTCCTGCTTCGTTGAAGACCTGGCGTGCGCTTCAAAACGCGGCGCAGAAGCGTGACGAGAAGTTGCTGCTCTCCGTTGCCCAGAAGCGGCTGGATGAGGCGAGGGATGCCGCGCTGCGTGCTCTCAAGATGAAGCCCGGCGTTCCGGTAGTCTCAAAGGACGACAAAGGCCCGGCCACGCGGGAGCAGACTGCGCAAACAGCCAGGCGGCGCAAGGCTGCCTAGTTGCACCTACGCGGGCCATCAGGGTTACTGGTTTGATGCCTGCGGTACGCAGTTCCTTCTGTTGATGCTTCGTGCCGGTGGCGGCCACCCCGGTAGCTACGCGAAGCAGCACTGTCAAGCATTACCCGCGGGGCGACGACGGCGTGGAGCGACGGCGCTTGCCTGGCTTCACCGTCGTCTACGGCTCTCTCCACCCTCGCGATGCTGCAATCATCCACACGGGGTGGCACTTCATCAAAGCTGTCGGCTCGCCTCGTCAGGTTGAGGCCGCCTCGCGCCCCATCTGCTGTTCTCACCATTCTTGTGCGTCGACGCATCGGTCCGGAAACCAATGGCTGGCTTGCCGCGCTCAAATTTATTGTTGTCGACAATAATATATCTGGTGTACAGTCCATGGACTCAAGGAACTGACCGAGCCACCGATTTGTCTGTGCGGTTGCTGTTGAGGGAAGCCCTAGGTAACTCGGGGCGTTCTTCGCCATGGCCACGACACGCGTGGCTGATGGCATCGTTTGTGACAGGCGAAAAAAATAACCTAAAGGAGAGGAGGCAATGGGATCATTGAGAAAGCTGAGCAAGCTTAATCACGCACTCATCGCTGCGGGCGCAATCTGCACCGGCGGCGCACACGCACAGAGCAGCGTGACGCTATATGGCGTGGCGGATATAAACGTTGAGTTCGCCAATCATGTCGGCGCCGTTCCCACCGCTGCCAACAAGTTCAATGCGGGCCCGTCCAACAATGTCTACCGCATGGATTCCGGCGGCCTGTCCGGTTCGCGTTGGGGCTTGCGCGGCGTGGAAGATCTGGGCAACGGCGTGAAATCCGTTTTCGTACTGGAGAGTGGCTTTAACCTGGATACCGGCACGTCGCAGCAAGGCGGCCGCCTGTTCGGTCGACAGGCCTACGTTGGCATCCAAAGCACGCAGTTTGGCCAGGTGACCTTCGGCCGTCAGTACACTTCGATGTTCGAGAGCATCGCGAACTTCGTGCCGGCAGCCTTTGCCACCCAGTATGAACCGATCGTGATGTTGACAGGTGCGAACTTCCGCGAGGACAACACCATCAAGTACTCCGGCCGGTTCGGCTCGGTCTCTGCACTGGCACACTGGTCCTTCGGTACCGGCCTGGCATTGCCGACGACGGTGGCCAACGGCCCATTGCTCGGCGGCAACGGCGAAGTGCCGGGCCAGTTCCGCCGCGACACCGCCTATGGCGCAGGGTTGACCTATATCTCTGGCCCTGTCGGTGTGGCCGTTGCGTACGACCAGTTCAATCCAACCATTTCCAACCCGTTAACAGCTGTTGCCCTCGGCAGCGGCAGCTTCAAGAAGGCGACGGTCGCGGCAAGCTATGCGTTCGGCGCGGCAAAGATCATGGGCGGCTACCGCTGGGGTCAGAACAAGGACCAGAATGGCAGCCTGATCGAGCGCGACGACTTCTACTGGATCGGCGCCAACTACCAGGTGACGCCGGCGCTTGGCCTGACGCTTGAGTACAACTACGACAACGTCAAGAGCTTCTTCGCCAACAAGTCGGTGCCGAACCCATGGCAAGTTGCCTTTATCGCGGACTACACGCTTTCCAAGCGGACTGATGTCTACCTGACCACGGCATATTCAAAGAATGCGGGT